>JAGWWV010000089.1 GCA_018970175.1 Acidobacteriota bacterium | reverse complement strand
GCGGCCTGGGCCGCAATCATTTCGACGACGGGCACCACGAGTGAGTCGATGCCGTCGGCTCCGGTGAATCGTTCGATGACGGTGACTTCGCTGTTCTCGCCGGCGTCGATGACGAGGCGCGGCGTGGCGAGAATCCCCGGGGTCGTGACCGTGCGCGTGACGACGATTGGCTCGGCGATTGCGGCGCCGCGCGGGACGCGCACGACGGTGACATCGGGCGAGTCACCGGTCGATTGGATTGCGCTGATTTCGGCGAAGGCGTCGACGGCGATGGGCATTGCCTTGCCGCAGTCGGCAAACGTGCCCTTTGCGTTGACGATCGACGCGGCCGCACCTGGTGCCTCGACGGTGGTATCGACACGACCAGGCACGTACTTGGCCAGGTCGAGTTCGCCGATACGGCTGTAACGCCAGATCTCTTCGTCGGCCGTCGGCAGGGCGACGTCACGGAACGTGGTGGGGGTGGTCATGTCGGGGGGTCCTTGTGATGTGGTGCGTTACTTCTTGCGGCGGAACTTCCACCAGCGGCGCTTCTTTTCGTTCGCCAGTTCTTCCATCAGCTCGAAACTCGCCGCGTTCACGATGTCTTCTGCCGCATCGAGAACCGCCGCGGCCGAGCCGTCGTCGAGACCCGGCGGCTCTTCGGGCGTGCGCGGCGCCAGCGCGCTTCCGCGCACCCACGCGGCGTCGGCCAGACGGCGTTCGTACTTGCCGCAGTTGTCGGGACAGCGCCACGGAGCATCGGGCGCAAGATCGAGAGTGCACTTGCGGACCGCATCACCGTTTGCGTAGGTGCGCGTTTCGTAGTGCTTGCACTCGGCCTTCATCGGCATCAGCCGACCGAACCTTCCATCTGCAGCTCGATCAAGCGGCTCCATTCGACGGCGTACTCCATCGGCAACGTGCGCGTGACGGGTTCGATGAATCCGTTGACGACCATCGACATGGCCTGCTCTTGCGAGAGGCCACGGCTCTGCAGGTAGAACAACTGCTCGTCGGCGATCTTCGACACGGTGGCCTCGTGGCCGATTTGCGCGTCGCGCTCGCCCACTTCCATGTAGGGCAGGGTGCGTGACTCGCTGGTTTCGTCGAGGATGAGCGCGTCGCACTGCACGTGGCTCTTGCAGCCGTACGCACCTTCGTCGACGCGAACCAACCCGCGGTAGGTGGTGATGCCGCCATCTTTCGAGATCGACTTCGAGACGATCTTCGACGAGGTCTCGGGGGCGGCGTGCACCATCTTCGCGCCGGCGTCTTGGTGCTGGCCGGCGCCGGCGTAGGCGACCGACAGCACTTCGCCCGTGGCCTTCGGTCCGACGAGATAGACGCTGGGGTACTTCATCGTGAGCTTGGAACCGATGTTGCCGTCGATCCATTCCATGTGGCCCTCGGCTTCGACGCGTGCGCGCTTGGTGACGAGGTTGTACACGTTGGGCGACCAGTTCTGGATGGTGGTGTAGGTGACGCGGGCGCTGGGCTTCACCACGATTTCCACGACGGCCGAGTGCAGCGAGTCGCTGGTGTACACCGGGGCCGAGCAACCCTCGATGTAGTGAACCTTGGAACCCTCGTCGGCGATGATGAGCGTGCGCTCGAACTGACCGGCGTTTTCCGAGTTGATGCGGAAGTAGGCCTGCAGCGGCATGTCGCATTCGACACCGGGCGGCACGTAGATGAACGAACCGCCCGACCACACCGATGAATTCAGGGCGGAGAACTTGTTGTCGCCGGGCGGAATGACGGTGCCGAAGTACTGCTTGACGAGGTCGGGGTACTCGCGCAGGGCGGTGTCCATGTCGCAGAAGAGAATTCCCTGCGCCTCGAGGTCTTCGCGGTTGCGGTGGAAGACGACTTCCGACTCGTACTGCGCGGTGACGCCGGCGAGGTACTTGCGCTCGGCTTCGGGAATGCCCAGCTTTTCGTAGGTGGCCTTCATCTGCTCGGGCAGGTCGTCCCATTCATCGACCTGTTCGGTGGCCGGACGCAGGTAGTAGTAGATGTCCTGGAAGTCGATGTCGGGCATGTTGTCGGCGAACCACTTGGCCATCGGCTTGCGGTCGAACATCTTGAGCGAGCGCAGACGGAACTGGCGCATCCACTCGGGTTCGCCCTTCCACCACGAGATCTGCTCGACGACGCCGTCGTTCAGGCCCTTTTCGGGCGCAAAGGCGTACTCGACGCTGTCGCTCCAACCCAGTTGGTACTTGCTCAGATCGAGGTCGAAAGTGCTCATCTGTGTCTCCGTATCGGCGGGGTGGCTGTGGGGGGAATTACCACTACCGCGATAGTAACAATTCCGTCCACCCGTTCCACACCCCAAACCCACTATTTCCAAGGGTTTCGGGCCCTTCATCGGTACCCTCGGGGACCCATGGAACGCTTCGGCCTCGTCGGCCTCCCGAACGCGGGCAAGTCCTCTCTCTACAACGCCCTGACGGGCGGCGGGGCCCTTGCGGCCCCCTATGCGTTTGCCACGAAAGACCCGAACATCGGCGTGGCCAAGGTTCCCGACTCCCGCCTCGACCAGCTGGCCGTGATGTCGAAGTCGAAGAACGTCGTCCACGCCTCCGTGCAGGTGGTCGACATCGGCGGCCTCGTCGAGGGCGCCAGCAAGGGTGAGGGTCTCGGCAACAAGTTCCTCGCCAACATCCGCGAAGTCGACGCGATTGTTTTCGTGTTGCGCGCCTTCGAAGACGACGACGTGCCCGGGCCGTCTGACCCGCTCGAACACCTTCGCGTCGTCGAACTCGAACTCGCACTCGCCGACCTCGAAACGGTCGAGTCACGTCTCGGCCGATCACAGAAGGTCGCCAAGCTCGACAAGAACGTCGCCGAAGAAGCCGCCGCGCTCGAAGCCGCGCACGTCGCGCTCAGCCAGGGTCTTCCCCTCTACCGCGCCGGACTGGGTGCCGATGTGCGCGCCGCACTTGCACCGCATTTCCTGCTCACCAACCGTCGCGTGCTCGCCGTCGTCAACGTGGGTGAAAACGAACTCGACCGCATTCCCGAAGTCGAGGCGCGCGTGCGCAACGAAATCGCTCCGCCCGGTTCGAAAAGCGAGGGCGAGGTCGAAGTGCTCGGCATGAGCGTGCAACTCGAAGCCGAAGCGGCGCAGCTCGACGAAGCCGACCGCGCCGAGATGCTCGGTGCCCTCGGCCTCGGCGAGGGCGCACTCCCCCGCATGGTGCGCGGCGCGTACCACCTGCTCGGACTTCGCACGTACTTCACGACGGGCGACAAGGAGTCGCGCGCGTGGACGTTCCGCGCGGGCTCAACGGCTCCCGAATGCGCGGGGCGCATTCACTCCGACTTCCAGCGTGGCTTCATCCGCGCCGAAGTCATCCGCTGGGACGAACTGCTGGAAATCGGCTCGTGGACCAAGGCGAAGGAACTCGGCAAGATCCGCCTCGAAGGCAAGGACTACGAGGGTGTCGACGGTGACGTCATGGAGTTCCGTTTCAACGTCTGACCACCCGACGACTGGTTAGCGTGAAGTCCGACATGGCCGCCTTCGCACGATCACCTCGTCGCAAGTCTCCTCCGATGCTCGGAGCCTGGATCATCCACGAGACACGGGTGCTCGCCAGCGCCAACATCGCCGTCACGCGCCACGAACGTCGCCGCGGCTTGAAGGACTTTCCCGACGCATCGATTCCGCTCGTCATCCCGAAATGTCGCTGGGTGCACTCGTTCGGCATGCGCTTTCCCGTCGACGTCGTCTATCTCGACGAGAACGACACGATCGTGGCAATTCGCCCGCTGCAACGCAATCGAATCGGCCGACCCGTCCTGCGCGCAGCCCGCGTGGTCGAAACCACGCCGAATGCGT
This sequence comes from Acidobacteriota bacterium, assembly GCA_018970175.1. Taxonomy (GTDB): domain Bacteria; phylum Actinomycetota; class Acidimicrobiia; order Acidimicrobiales; family Ilumatobacteraceae; genus F1-20-MAGs119. The sequence goes on along the minus strand of JAGWWV010000089.1, from coordinate 535 downwards.
TCCGCCATTGGGGTCTCGGGCCGGGCGATGCCATTCGCATCCGCGATGCCGAGTTTCCTGCCGCACCGGAATCGACGCCCTCGAGGTGAGCGGCTCACTCGTTCTCGTTGCGACACCGATCGGCAACCTCGGTGACGTCTCGCAACGCAGCCGCGACGCACTGGCGGCTGCCGATCTCATTGCCTGCGAGGACTCCCGCCACTCGGGCCGTCTGGTGAAACACCTCGGCATCGCCGACCCGACGTACGTCGTGGTGAACGAACACACGGAACGCGACGCCTGCGCACGCATTGTCGACGCCGTCGCGGCGGGAAAAACGGTTGCACTCATCACCGACGCGGGAACCCCGGCAATTTCCGACCCCGGGTCGGTCGTCGTGCGGGCGGTGCTCGATGCGGGTCTCTCCGTGTCGGCGGTCCCCGGCCCCGCGGCACTGGTGATGGCTCTCGTCGTCAGCGGACTTCCCACCACGCGCTTCGTCTTCGAGGGGTTCATCCCCCGCTCGGGTGGCGATCGCGACCGCCGACTCGCCGAC
>JAGWWV010000088.1 GCA_018970175.1 Acidobacteriota bacterium | reverse complement strand
GACGGTCCCCCGATTGAATCGGTGGAAATATCGACCTCGAAGGGCACATCAACCGTGCGCGTGTCGGCGGGCACGATGCCGATGATCGTGCGCTTCGGATCGTCGGGGCTGGCGATCAGTCGCACCTTCTCGTTGCGGCGCGTCTCACTGGGGTTCGAGTTCAGGGTGTTCACCACAAGTTCGACGACGTCACCGACGCGACGGCCCTCCATCGCCTTCACGAGAACGTCGAGAGTCGGGGTGGGCGTCCCCGCCAGCGACTCGATCACGTCACCGGGGTTCAACACCTTGCACGCCGAGTCGGGAGTGGGTTCGTCGTCACACAACACCTGTTCCACGACAACTGAGCCGTAGTTCAGAGCAACCTCGTAACCGAGGCGCTTCAGGGCGACGTATTCGGCGATCTGCTTCGCCCCCACCATCGCCTGGAAACCGAGCCTGCGTTGCTCGACGGGTGAGCGTTCACCGAATCGTTCGATCTTCGTCTCGACGGCGATGTCGTCATCGACCCAGCCGACGAAACCCTCGAGCGCCGTGAGCTGCGAGCCGTACGCGGTGACGAACCGCACGCTGTTCTTGCTGGGATACCGCGTCACTTCCGCAGCCCCGGTTCCGAACCCGAGACGCGGTGACACCGCATCGACCGATCCCGGCGCGGTTTCCCAGCGCTCGATGGTGATTGCACCGGCCACGATGACGGTGAGCAGGACCAGCCACGACACGGTGAGGATCGGCAGGGCCCACCACAGTCGCTTCGGGTTCGTTGCCGGAGATTGCGTGGGAGTCGGCACGATCGGTGGTTGCGCGTCACCAATCATCGGCGGGGGCAGTACGCTCGGCGGCGAATGATCGGGAGACACTTCTGACATGACTGGCCTGATTGTTGCATTATCGACGGCAGATGTCACCGTGCGCGCCGGTGCCGTCGGTCTCCTGGCAATCCTCGCGATTGCGGTCGTCGCGGGTCGCATCGACTGGGGCCAGTTCCGCCGCTCGCAACGCCGACCCGTGCCTATTTATCTGCGCGTCGACCAGCGTCCGGGCCAGATCTACCGTCCCGCTTCCCTTCGCCGACGAATCGCGGCGACCGGTGGTCTCGCGGGGTTCTCGGTGGCGGGCGGCATTGCCATCGCTCTCGTGTTGTCGGTCGTCGTCGCGGTGCTCGTCGAGTCCGTCACCGGTCTGCTGCGCTGAAGACGGTGAGCCCCTCGCAGCACACACTCGCCGGGGTCACCCTCGCGTCCCACGGTCGCAATGTGCCCGCGCTCGAGTCGGCATTCGAATCCGACGACCCACAAATTCGCGTGATCGCGCTGTCGGGTCTGCAGAAGTGCGGCGCATTGACGCCGCGTCACGTTGCGCTTGCCCTCACCGACCCTGAACGCGTCGTGCGGCATCGTCTCGCCGCCATCGGCGCACATGATTCGCGAGTCAACCTGCTGCACCTTCTCGCCGACGGCGATTACGCGGTGGCCGAAACCGCAGCGTGGGCGTTGGGTGAACGTGAAGGAGTCACCGACACCGAAATGCAGACACTCATCGCGTCGGCAACGGGTCACCCCGAGCCGCTCGTGCGTGAATCGTGTGTCGCGGCACTCGGATCACTGGGCGACGAGCGCGGGCTTCCGGCGATCCTCCACGCCTGTGGTGACAAGCCCGCGGTGCGTCGGCGTGCCGTCATTTCGCTCGCCCCCTTCGACTCCCCCGAGTCAACCGCCGCCCTGCGCAACGCCCTCACAGACCGCGATTGGCAGGTGCGCCAGGCAGCCGAAGACCTGCTGGCCGCAGCCGGACTCTCCGACGCACACGAGGGCACCGAGGAGTCGTAACGTAAGGAAAACGCGCGTCACAAAGGAGGGCCCCGTGGACGCATCGTTGATCGAACGCATCAAGCGCGACATGCACGCACAATTCGACCGCAAGGGCAACCCCGATGGTTTCCCCGCGTTCCACGACGTTCCAATTGATCGCTACATCTCCGACGAGTTCTGGGACCTCGAGCAAAAACACCTGTGGACCAAGGTCTGGGTGATGGCGGGCCGCGAAGAAGACGTCGCCAACCCGGGTGACTACTTCACTTTCGATCACTTGCGCGTGCCGATCGTCGTCGTGCGCGGAAACGACCGAAAACTGCGCGCTTTCTACAACACGTGCCAGCATCGCGGTGCACCGGTCGTGCGCGACGAAAAAGGTTGCGCCAATCAACTGCGCTGTCAGTACCACGGGTGGGTGTACAGCATCGACAGCGGTGAATTGAAGAGCGTGCCCGACGAACGCGACTTCATCGGTCTCTGTCGCGAAGAGAAGTTCCTCACGGAAATCCGCTGTGAGTCGTGGCAGGGATGGATCTGGGTCAACCAAGACCCCGACGCCGCATCTCTGCACGATTGGTTCGGCGTTCCCTTCCAGCAAATGGAGGAACTGTGCGGTCACGAGCTTCGCTCGGTGGGCCCGCGCGTCATGGACATTCCGTGCAACTGGAAGGTCACCGCCGAGGCGTTCCTCGAGGTCTACCACTTCCGTTTCATTCACGACCGTGGCGGCTGGAGCGCGCTCGACAATCGCGGCGCGTCGATGGGCCTCTTGCCGAATGGATGCAGCCGCATGGTGACGCCGTTTTCGAAAAAGGCCTGCGAGTTGCGTGGCATGTCCGACTGGACCGACTTCCAAACCTTCAAGGACCCCCGCTTCATCGACATTCCATCGGTGAACGACATGATCCGCTCCACCAGCACGGCCTTCTCGCTCTTCCCGAACCTCATCTCGCCGGTGGCGTCGTACGGCTTCCCGTTCATCATGTTCTGGCCGGTCGACAAGTCGCACACGCGCCTCATGTGGTCGCACTACGCGCCGAAAGATTGGGAGGGCGACGAATTGCCACCGCACTGGCAGCAGCGCATGGACGAATTCGACCTCATCATGGGTGAGGACAAGTGGAACATGGCCCCGATGCAGCGCTCGCTCGAATCGCCGGCGATGAAGGGAGTCGTCGTCAACTACCAGGAACGGCGCATCTGGCATTTCCACGAAACGGTCGACCGCGTCATCGGTATCGACCGCATTCCGGCCCACATGCGGGTGGAACAACTGCTCCAGCCCTACATCGAAAAAGACTGAGAAAACTTCGGCCGCAATCGGCTCACAATCGGTCATCGTCTAGAAGACAAGTTCGTTAGAGTGACCGATTAATGGAAGTCCCCGTCGGTGTTCCCCAGCCCGTGCAGGCCCGCGCCGAGGCAACCGTCTCGGTCGTCATCGAAGCCACGATCAAGGCCATCGAGGCCAGCGGTGAGGCCAGCGTCCGCATCGACGACATTCTCAACGAGACCGGCATCTCGAAGGGTTCCCTCTACCACCACTTCGGCGGGCGCGAAGGGCTCATTGCCGCCGCGCGTGTCGTGCAGTTCAGCCGTTTCGTCGCGGAAGATGCAAAGAACATCCGCGAAACCCTCACGAAGACAACCTCACTGCAGGAGTTCATTGCCGCCACTTCCGCACTCGTCGAATTGAACGAGAGCGTCGAGCGGGTCAGTGCGCGTCACAATCGTCTCTCCGTCATCGCCAGTTCGTACGGTCGCCCCGAACTTCGTCAGTCACTCGCTCTCCAACAGCATTCGCACACCGAACACATCGCCGATGCCGTGCGGTACGGCCAGAAGATGGGGTGGATCCGCACCGACGTCGACGCGCGTGCCGTTGCCGTCTTCGTGCAGGGCTACAACCTTGCGCGCGTGTTGCTGGAACTCGACACCGAACCGGTGAAAACCACCGACTGGGATCACGTCGTTCGCGTTGCCCTCGGGTCGTTCTTCGTTACCCAACCCTGACGCTCGTCGTGCGACACCCCTTCCGTACCATGCGGTACGAGGAGGAATACATGGTTGCTTCGGCGGCTTTCGTGCTTGCTTCTCGCGACTCCGCGTCGCCCGTCGGTGAACCTCACCCCACTTCACAACCCGCGCCACATCTCACGGGGCAACTCACCCACCTCACACCGGGACATGTCGCGTCGCTCGGCCTCGATGGCGTTCGTCGGGCGCTCGAACAGGTGGCGGCCGCGCAGCGCCACATCGACGCCGTTCGCATCATCCTGAACGGTCGGCTGCGCGAATTGTCGACTGCTTCACCTGCAGTGATGCCCGAACAGGTCATCGTCAAGGCCACGTCCGTTTCCCGGCCCGATGCGCGACGCGACATGCAACGTGTCGACACCCTCGATGCGTTTCCACAGCTTCGTGATGCCGTTCTCGCCGGAGATATCTCCGCGCACCATGTCGACGTCGTCACGCGCGCGGTCCGCCATCTCGACAACAACTCGCGCGAAATCTTCGCCACCGATGTCACACGTCTCGTCGGCATCGCACGACGCACGTCGCCCGA
>JAGWWV010000087.1 GCA_018970175.1 Acidobacteriota bacterium | reverse complement strand
TCCGGCTTCGGGGGACTCACCGTGGCGCGTGCCGTCATCGATCTACTGCCCGCCGAGGACCTGGTGTACATCGGCGACACGGGTCGATACCCGTACGGCAACAAACCCGCAACCGAGGTGCAGCGCTACGCACACGAAATCGCCACGAGTCTGGTGAACGACTTCGACGTGAAGATGATCGTCGTGGCGTGCAACACCGCCGCGTCGGTCGCCCTCGACCAGTTGCGGTCGATTCTGCCGGTGCCGGTCGTCAGCGTCATCGAACCCGGTGCGCGGGCACTGGTCCAGGCCACCCGCAACGGTCGGGCAGGGGTCATCGGCACGGTGGGGACGATCGACTCGGGCTCCTACGACAAAGCGGTGGCCGAAGTCGATGCATCGGTCGACCTCGTGTCCGCGGCGTGCCCGGGCTTGGTTGAATTCGTGGAACGGGGCCAGACGACGGGCCACGAAGTACGCGTTCTCACCGAACGACTGCTTGCGCCCGTGGCATCGGCCGGTGTCGACACCTTGTTGTTGGGTTGCACCCACTACCCGTATCTGGCGCGCGTGATCGGCGACGTGATGGGGCCCGACGTGGTGTTGGTGTCGTCGGCCGATGAGACCGCATTCGCCGTGCGGGCCTTGCTCGAAACCAGCGGCCTTGCGGAAACAACCGACCGCAAGGGCGAACACCGCTTCTATTCGTCGGGTGATCCGGAATGGTTTGCTCAGCTCGGCAGCCGCCTGTTCGGCCCCGAGCTCTCCGATGCACAATCATGGTCGGCATGACACGACCCGACGGCAGACATCCAAACGAATTGCGCCCGCTCACCTTTGAGCGTGACTACACCGAGATGGCGGCGGGTTCGGTGCTCGTGTCGTTCGGCAAGACGCGCGTGTTGTGCACCGCGTCGATCGACGAAGACGTGCCACGTTGGATGAAGGGCAGCGGCAAGGGGTGGGTCACCGCCGAATACAGCATGCTTCCGGGTTCGTCGTCCGAGCGCGTCGACCGCGAGGCCGCCAAGGGCAAGCAGAGCGGGCGCACCGTCGAGATCCAGCGCCTCATCGGTCGCTCGTTGCGCGCCGCGTGCGACATGACCCTGCTCGGCGAGCGTCAGGTGGTCGTCGATTGCGACGTGTTGCAGGCCGACGGCGGCACGCGCACCGCCAGCATCTGCGGTGGGTTCATGGCGCTTCACGACGCACTCACGCGTCTCGTGCAGAACGGCGCGATCAAGAAACATCCGTTGCATTCGCAATGTGCGGCGATCAGCGTCGGCATCCACAACGGCACGCCGATCCTCGACCTGCCCTACGTCGAGGACAGTTCGGCCGAGGTCGACATGAACGTGGTCATGCTGCAGCCGGTCGCGGGTGGTGAGGCGAAGTTCGTCGAGGTGCAGGGCACCGCCGAAGGCCAGGCGTTCGCGCGCACCGAACTCGACACGTTGCTGGAACTCGCGTCGCATGGTCTCGGGCAGATCTTCGACGCCCAGCGTTCGGTGCTGTCGGTGCAACCACCGCAACGCCCGCTCGGTCGCTGAGTCGCATTCCCGTGTCGCCGCGTGAACTCGTCTGTGCCACGGCCAACCAGGGCAAGGTTGCGGAGATCGCGAGGCTGCTGCCCGACGGCTGGATGCTGTTGCCGCGACCCGCGTCGGTGGGCGACGTGGTTGAAGATGCGGGCACTCTCGTCGGGAACGCGCGTCTGAAGGCACGGGCGATTCTCGAGGCAACGGGTAAGCCGGCCGTCGCCGACGACACTGGTTTGGAGGTTGCCGCGCTGGACGGCGCCCCGGGTGTCGACACCGCGATCTACGCGGGTGAGGGCTGCACCGATGCCGACAACCGCCGCAAGTTGCTCGGCGCGCTGTCGGGCATGGCGGATCGCTCGGCGCGGTTCGTCACCGTGGTGTTGGTTGCGTGGCCCGACGGTTCGGAAACGATCGTCGAGGGCGTGTGCAGCGGTCGCGTCGCCGAGGCCGAACGTGGCGACCGAGGCTTTGGTTTTGATCCGTTGTTTGTTCCCGACGACGGTGACGGACGGACATTCGCCGAGATGACGGCCGAGGAAAAGAACGCGGTGTCGCATCGTGGCCGTGCGTTCCGTGCGCTGGCCGGAGAACTGGCGAAGTCACCAACCGCGTAGATCGATGAGCCACTCGTCGACGACGAGTCCGTCGCGGTGCACCCACGCTCTTTCGTGCTGCGACATCGTCGGATCGATGTGCGCCGGCGTGACGAGCACTCGTTCGCCGACTTTCGGCAGGAACGTCGGTGCGCCGTGCGAGTTCGGGTCGCGCTTCACGGCGAAGGTGACGTGTTCGTCCGAGCAGAACCACACGTCGTAGCCGTCGACTTCCGGGTTGCCGTGGTCCATGCCGAGCGACTTCAGGCCCACATCGGCGACGGCCCAACCCGCGGCGCGCGAGATGACGGTGCCGACCACGTGTGCGGCCTGGCGAAAGGGGAGACCGAGCGTCGCATACTGCGTGTCCATCAACGCGTAACTGCCGGCCTGAAGTTCGGTGATGCCGGTGTCGAGATGCTCGCGCCAAGTCCCGGTGCCTCCGGCCGAGATGATGTCGCCACCGACCTTGTCGGCGCATGCCCGAAGCGTGTCCATCGCCGCCAGCACTTGTTCATGTTTTGCGGCCGGGTCGTTCACCATCATCAGGTGACCCTCGTAACCCATGACGCCGCGCACGTTCAGGCGCATCGAACGGGCGAAGTCGGCAAGCCGGGCCACGTCGTCGGGTTCGACACCGCAGCGGGGAAGACCGACGAACACATCGATGAGCACGTTTCTGATTCCCGCGCGCGCGGCAGCCTGCACCGTTTCGTCCGAATCGACCGCAACGGTTGCGCCGGTTGCGGCGATGGCACCGAGCCGCGCCGGGTCGACCGATTCGTTGGCGAGGAGGAAGTCTGCCTCGACGCCGGCCTTGGCAAGGCCCGAGATCTCGCGCGGGGTTGCGCATGTGAAACCGGTGTGTCCGTAACGCTGTTGCACCTTGGCGAGCGCGCTGCACTTGTGTGCCTTCACGTGCGGACGCAGGCGGCCTCCGGGCCAGGTCTGCGCCATTGTCGCGAGGTTCGATTCGAGGGCGCCCGCATCGATGATGAGGGCGGGGGTCGGCAGGTCGTCGATGAACACGTGCCGGCGGAGAGACTCGAACTCTCACTGTCGGCGTCCTAAGCGCCGTGCCTCTGCCATTGGGCTACGCCGGCGGCGTGACGAAGGCTAACTCTCGATGCGTCGGGAACGGGAGCGTTCTTTGACAGAATGTAAAGGTGACGACAAAAACGGCCCCGCCCGCCAGCCCCGTGTCGGGTCTTTCGAAAGAAGCCCTCACCGACCAGCTCGGTCTCGCCGACTCGGTCGTCGATGCCGCGTCGCTTGCGAACAGTGTGAAGCGATTCGCCGAACAAAAGATCGTGCTGCCGACCTTCGCACAGCTGGCCGATCCGTCGAAGATCCCCGCCGCGGTCACCGCCGGTCTTGCGGGTCTCGACAAGGACGCCCCCGATGCGCGCAACCTGTTCCGCGTTCATTGGTACAACAACATGGCGGGCGAGCGTGTGTCGGTACCCGACCACGTGGTGTTGCCATCGTCGCTCACGGGTGTCGAAAGCCCGATCATCGTGATGTTCGGCGATCGCTTTCCGATGATCACCGCACACAAGGTGCTCGCCGCGTACTCATGCTTCGCACCGCGCGTCATCTCGGGCCAGTTCGACCCCACCAAGCACCGCGCGGTGTGGCCGTCGACGGGCAACTACGCGCGCGGTGGCGTTGCGATCAGCCGCATCATGGGTAGCCGCGGCGTGGCCGTGCTGCCCGCAGGCATGTCGAAGGAGCGTTTCGACTGGCTCGACCGTTGGGTGGCCGACCCGGCCGACATCATCCGCACGCCGGGTACCGAAAGCAACGTGAAAGAGATCTACGACGCCTGTAACGAGATGGCGAAGGATCCGTCGAACTTCATCCTGAACCAGTTCTGCGAGTTCGGCAACCACGTCGGTCACTACTTCGTCACCGGCTCGGCGCTCGCGCACGTGTTCGAAACCGTGGCCAAGGCCAGCGGCAACCCGCGACTGCGTTGCGCCGCCTTCACGTCGGCCACCGGAAGCGCGGGAACAATCGCCGCGGGCGACCGCCTGAAGGATCTCTACGGAACGAAGATCGTCGCCGTCGAAGCGCTCGAGTGCCCGACGATGCTCGAAAACGGTTTCGGTGAACACAACATCCAGGGCATCGGCGACAAGCACATCCCGCTCATTCACAACGTGATGAACACCGACGTCGTCGTTGCCGTCTCCGACCGCGCCACCGACGAACTCGACGTGCTGTTCAACACCCCCGAGGGCAAGGCCTACCTGTCCGACCGCCTCGGACTGTCGGC
>JAGWWV010000028.1 GCA_018970175.1 Acidobacteriota bacterium | reverse complement strand
CACTCGGACGAGTTCAGTAGCAAGACCGCGGCTTTCGCGGCCGACCCGAGCGGCAATGTGATCGAGTTCAAGCTGTACGAAGATGGATCCGACTGGTTGCCGAACGAGCAGAAGTGATCAGGCCGTGACGCGGGCGTACGGCACCGTGATTTCGAAGGGAATCACCACGTCGTAGGCCTGACCGGGTTGGCCATCGTCGCCACCCTGCCATCCATGCCACGGATACGTGACGGCGCCGTTCTCGCGCAGGATGGGTGCACCACTCGCATCGAATTCGAAGAACGGTCCGTGCTCGAAACCTTCGGGAACGGGCAGACGGTCACGGTGTGCGGCACCCGGCTCGGCGGTTTCGTACATGCCGCCCTTGCCCGTGCCGTTCGACACCACCCAGTGCACTTCGGCAAAAGCGGGACTCGTGGGGCTCGGCGGCCGACCATGGTTGTGCGTCGACAGGTCGACTCCCTTGCCCGCCGTCCACAGGTAGAGGTAGCAAATCTCTTCGCCCTTGGCGTCGAGGAGGTGGAAGCCCGGCGTAAGACCCGCATCGAGACCGTTGAAGTAGTCGGTGTATGCCGCGAAGCGCTCGCCGAACGAACTCCAGCCGAGGCGGTCGTCGTGCGGACCGACGAGCGCGATGTCGTTCATCGACGTGACACGCTCGGGTGCCGACGATGTCTTGACGAGAACGGTGACCAACGCGCCTTCGTCACCCGCGACAAGCTTCGTGTCAGTGATCCGGGTGTCGGCGAGAGCGCGGGCCGCAACGTAGGGAACTCGGGCCGGCGAAGAAAGCGCGCCAATGACAACCTTGATGAAGATGTCTCCCGCACCATCGAGCGTCAACGACTGGCCTGCATCGAGGCGGACGAAGTAGAGCTTCCAGCCGCCGAACGACCACTTGTCGCTGACAGCCGGGCCGTCACCTTCGTACATGTGAAGGTCGAGGCCGAGACGCTCTTTCGACAACGAAACCGGAACGGTACCCATGGTGTTTCCCCCCACTCGCAGTACCCCAACTGCGATCTTGTGGGCACGACGGGACTCGAACCCGGGACCTCTACCGTGTCATGGTAGCGCTCTAACCAACTGAGCTACGCGCCCTAAAAGGCAGACCGAAGCATAGCGGAGGTCGGCAAAGTTCAGCGGGGCGGCGGCGAAAAATGGGCTCGGACGAAGCGGCCGTCGTGGCGTTCGAGTCGGCACACCGAGCCCTTGCGCGTGTCGGGCCAGTCAACGATGTCGAGGCCGTGCCACTCGAGGCGCTTCAGAACCGCGGGAATGACGTCGCCATGACTGCACGCGACCGTGCCGTCGGCAAGGCCCTCGAGGAATGCAAGTGCGGTGTCGGTGTCGACCCCTTCACGCAGCGCATCCGTCGTTTCGACGGTCACGGACAGAAGTTCGCCGAGCGGTTCGAGCGTCTGGCGACAGCGCAGATACGGGCTGCTCACGAGACGTTCGGGATGAAGCGGCGCAAGACGTGACGCGATGACGCGGGCTTGTTCACGGCCCTCTTCGACGAGCGGGCGCAGCGCGTCGTCTTCGGTCCACGCCGCACGGCTACCGGCCTTCGCGTGACGGACGAGAAAGATCGAATTCGTCATGTGAGACCAAGGGTAATCGCATTGGCGAGAAGCCTTCCCCGCCGGGTCAGCATCACGCGGTCGTTGTCGACCGTGAGCAATCCCTCGTTCACGAAGTCGTCGATTTCCGCCTGCTTCGCCGACGCAATGTCTGCTCGGGACACCCCTTCGCGACGCCGGATCGCAAGCTGTACGCGTTCGGCTGCCACCTGGTCGGCGGTGAGTTGTTCGAATGCCGCCTCGACGCTGTCGCCACGGCGCACGAGGTCGACGTAGCGTTCGGGCGTCCGCACGTTCCACCACCGCCGGCCCGCCGAGTGGGAGTGTGCGGCGCAGCCGAACCCGCGGTAGTCGGATTGCGCCCAGTAGAGACGGTTGTGTCGGCTCTCGTGTCCGGTGCGCGCCCAGTTCGAGATCTCGTAGTTCGGCCGACCGGCGGCTTCGAGCAGGTCGTCGACGATCGGATATTTGTCGGCCTGGTCGTCGTCATCGGGATGCCGGGGACCATCGTCGGCGAGCGGCGTTCCCGCTTCGACCGTCAAGGCATACGCCGACACGTGTGGCGGGTCGAGCGCAAGCACCGCGTTCACGGTTTCCTCCCAGTCCCCGATGCTCTCGCCGTGCGCGCCGTAGATCAGGTCGAGATTGAACGTAGGTAGCCCGACGGCGCGGATCGCCTCGACGGCGGCGGTCACGTTGTCGGGGTCGTGTTCGCGACCGAGGGAAGCGAGCACGTGCGGCGCCATCGACTGCACTCCGAGGCTGATGCGGTTCACACCGGCGTCGCGGTAGGCGCGCAGCAGCGATTCGGTGACGTTGTCGGGATTGCATTCGACGGTCACCTCGGCGCCATCGACGAGCGGCACGAGCGAAATCACCCGGGCAAGGGCTTCTGCCGGAACGAGCGACGGCGTGCCGCCGCCCACGAACACCGACACCGCCCCGGGTAGCCCCGAGGCAACTGCGCGGCGGATTTCGGTTGCGAGCGCATCCATGTAGTCGTCGATGAGCGACGCCTTGTCGTCCCACGTGGCAAAAGCGCAGTAGTCGCAGCGACGCGAGCAGAACGGCACGTGGATGTAGACCCCGAATTCGGGTTGCCGGGTCGTCATGCGGTGGGTGGAACGAAGATGAGGCCGAGCTGTGCGAGCTGTGTTGCCACCTCGTCGACAGGGACGTCGAGCATGACGGCAATCGCGCGGGTGTCGTGGGCCCGAACGGTGATCACCTTGCCGTTGAAGTCCTGGCGCTGCACCTGGATCATCCGCAGGAAGCGCTCGAGCATCCGGAACTTTTCCTCGGGATACGTCGACAGCTTGGCGACGTCGATGCGGATCTTCGTCGGGCCGGTGGCTCCGGGTTGGTTGCGCTCGACCGTCAAAGGGTCGTGCGGCAACAGCTGATCGATCGACACGCCATAGAAGCGGGCAAGACGCTCGAGTCGGGGCACCGAGATGACTCGTTCACCTCGTTCGTAGGCGCCCAACACCGAGGCGCGGAACTCGTCGTCGGTCTGGGCCTCGACTTCATTGAGCGACAACTTCTTCTGCTTGCGGATTGCCCGCAAACGTTCGCCCACCAAACGCGAATACGGAGATTCGTCGAATGAATCGTCGTTCGCCATCGGGACCATTCTCATGCGTGGAGGGCGGCGAGTCGCGCACCCGCCACCACCGCGGCAGTTTCGGCCCTCAGCACGGCGGGGCCGATGCCGACACGCGGAACCGCAGCGGGCACCTCGCCGACGTCGAACCCACCCTCGGGACCGACGATCAGCAGTCGATGGCCGTGTTCAAGGACGGCACCTTCCGGGTCGGCAAGTGCGACACCCGGTCGTGCGCACACGTCGTCGAGCGGCATGCCGAGATGAACCGCGGGGATGAACACACGGCGGCTCTGCATGCACGCCTCGCGCACGATGCGCTCGGCACGGTCGAGGAGACGGTCGCGCGTGCCTGCGACCGACCGCTTCGTGGGTGCAATGACGAAGATCTCGTCGACACCGACTTCGACCAACTGGCGAATCGTCGCTTCGGGTTTCTCGGCCTTCACGGGGACGAACGCGACACCGAACGTCACGGCCCGCGCCGGCTCGAAAACCGCGGCGCCGACCGCGACGAGACCGTTCGCCGCATCCACTCTGCACTCGCGCCACCCGCCGCGTCCGTCGGTTGCCGTGACCACCGCCCCACTGCGCAGGCGCAACACACGGAAGAGGTGGTGCGCGTCAGACTCGTCGAGAAGCGGCGCCTCGAGATCGTCGACGACGACGTGTGCGGCCGAATTCCGCAACGCGGGATTCACGAGAATGCCGACTTGATGCGCGATTTCAGGCCCTTGTCGGCCGACGCAACCGCGTCACCGCGCAGTTCGGCGAACTGGCGCAATAACTTGGCCTCGTCGTCGGTGAGTTTCGTCGGCACGTCGATGCGGGCGATCACGCGCAAGTCGCCGCGTCGACGTCCGCCGCCATTCAGGTGCGGTACTCCCCTGCCGCGCAGCGTGAATTCTTGACCGTGCTGAGTTCCCGCGGGAACCGCAAGTTCTTCGGCGCCCTCGAGCGTGTCGATCGACGCCGTGGTTCCGAGCGCCGCCTGGGCAATGCCGAGGCCGAGCACATAGACGAGGTCGTAGTCGTCGCGCTGCAGCGTGGGGTGGGGCGTGACACGTACGTGAACGTAGAGGTCGCCCTGCGAACCGCCACGCGGACCAACGGCCCCGCGACCCGTCAACCGCAGCGTTGCGCCGGTGTCGACGCCCGCCGGCACGTCGATTTGGTAGCTGGCGTTGTCGATGATGCGCCCGTCGCCGCGGCACGTTCCGCACGGAGTGGCCACCACCTGGCCCACGCCACCACAACGCTGGCAGGGGCTGGAGGTGACCATTTGACCGAGCAGGCTCTGCCGCACACGGCGCACCTGACCCGACCCCTCGCAGTCGACGCACATGACCGGTTTGGTTCCCGCCGCGGCGCCGGTTCCACCGCAATCGTCGCAGCGCAGTGCCGTCTTCACCGAGACCGGCACTGTTCCCCCGAACACGGCGTTTTCGAACGAGATGTCGGCGATGGTTTCGATGTCCTGGCCACGCGGCGGACCCGACTGTGTGCGTCCGCCAAAACCCCCGCCGAACGGTGAGTTGCCCCCGAAGAACGCCTCGAAGATGTCGCCGAGGCCGCCACCCGAGAACGGATCACCCGACGCCGCACCTCCCACGCCCGCTTCGCCGAACCGGTCGTAGTTGGCGCGTTGCTGCGGGTCGGACAACACCTCGTAGGCGCGACTCAGTTCCTTGAACTTGTCCTCGGCGGCAGGGTCGTCGGGATTGGCATCGGGATGCAGTTCACGCGCACGCTTGCGGTATGCGCGCTTCACTTCGTCGGCGGATGCGCCGCGGGGAACACCGAGAATGTCGTAGAAGTCGGCCATACGCATCGACCCCGGGGATCAGCCCTGCCCGCCCTCGCTCAGGCGACGACCGAGTTGCGTGCTCACCGCCTCGACGGTGGCGAGCGCCTGCGGGTAGTTCATTCGCGTGGGCCCGAGCACGCCGACCGTGCCGAGCTTTTCACCCTCGGCGATGACCGGGGCGATGACCACCGAGCACGCGGACAACGGCTCGATGCCGTGTTCACTGCCGATGGCGACGCTGAGACCGCGGTCGACGACGTCTTTCACCAGCGAGACGACGACGTACTGCTGCTCGAGCGCGGTGAGAACGGAACGCACGACGTCGACCGCGTCGAACGCCTGGGCCATGGCCGCTGCGCCGCCGACGATCACGTTGGCATCGGTTTGGTGTGGACGCAGCGAGGTGAGCGCGTCGACGCAGACCTTGTCGACGCCACCATCGCCGGTAGGCGCGAGGTGCACCTGGCTGAAGACATGACCGTACGCGGCGGCATTCAGGTGTGCGCTGGCTGCGGCGACCTGAGCGTCGGAAACGGCCTCGTCGATGTCGACCGATTCACTCTGGACGACTCCGTTCGACAACACCGCGACGACCGTTGCCATGCGCGGCGACAAACGCACAACCTGAACGCTGCGGACGGTTGCCACCTCGGCGCTTGGTCCCATCACGAGGGCCGCATAGTTGGTCATGTCGGTGAGGAGGCCCGACGTGCGCTGCAACAGTTCTTCCATGCGCCCCGTTGCGTGATTGAAGAACGACCCAACCCGTTCGGCTGTGACCTTGTTCGGCTGGCCGGCGGGCTCGAGCGCGTCGACGAAGAACCGGTACCCCTTGTCGGTGGGAATGCGACCCGCCGAGGTGTGGGGTTGGACGAGATAGCCCTCTTGTTCGAGCATGGCCATGTCGTTGCGCACGGTGGCCGGCGACACTTTGACACCCGCGATTGCCGCGACATGGGCCGAGCCGACGGGTTGGCCCGTTGCGATGTACTCCTGCACGACTGCACGGAGAATTGCGGTCTTGCGCTCGTCCAGCATTTCGCGTCTCAGGCTACTTCCCTGACACCGCCTTGTAGCGCGAAAGGCTCTCTTCGCGCTCGACTGCGTGGTCGACCATCGGTGAGGAATAGCCGGCAAAACCGCCGGCCCCGGGCTGGTGAATCTGCGCAGTCGGGCACTGAGCAAGTTCGTGAACGAACTCGCGGATGTACGTGCCATCAGGGTCGAATTTCTCCGACTGACTCTGCGGATTGAAGACACGAAAGTACGGGGCGGCATCGGTACCGGTGCCCGCCGTCCATTGCCATCCGTGATTGTTCGATGCAATGTCGCCGTCGACGAGGTGGCGCATGAAGTGTCGCGCGCCCCACTGCCACGGAAGGTGCAGATCCTTCACCAAGAAGCTGGCGGTGATCATGCGCACTCGATTGTGCATCCAACCCGTCCGCAGGAGCTGCCGCATACCCGCATCGACGATCGGATAACCGGTTTCGCCGGCGCACCACTTGTCGAAGCGTGCTTCCGCTCGCTTATCGGTGTCGAGGCGCATCGCTTCCATCTTCTTCTGGAGGTTCTCCCACGCACTGTTGGGCTGATGGAACAGCACGTCGGCGTAGAACTCGCGCCAGCACAGTTCTGATCGAAAGTGCTCGTGGCCCTTCGTGCCCTTCGTACCGTCGATCACCAGGTCGGCAATCAATTGCTTCGGATGCAAGAGACCGAAACGCAGGTACGTCGACAACTTCGAGGTGCCGTCGACGCCGGGGGCATTGCGGTCGTCGTAGTAGCCGTTCAACGCGTTGTCGCAGAACCACTCCCACCGCTCGTGAGCGGCACCTTCACTGGGAGTCGGCAGCGATGCATCGATGCGCGGACGCGCGGGAATCTCTTCTCCACGCACCGACCCGGGGGCGACGAGAAGGCTGTGCACCGGGTCGCTTTCTTCGAGTGGCGTGAGCACGGGTGACCAACGTTTGTAGAAAGGCGTGAAGACCGCATACGGCGTTCCGTCGTCTTTCGTCACGGTGCCGGGCTCGACCGCGTACGGGCTGCCGACGCCCCGCAGGCGCGCACCGGCGGTCTTCAACGCGGTGGCCACGGCCATGTCGCGCTGGCGACCGTACGGGGCAAAATCCTTGGCGACGAACACCGTTTCGGCCGACACCTCGCGCGCCACGGCGGGGACCACGTCGACCGGATCACCGGTGCGCACGACGAGCGATCCACCGAGCGTTTCGTTCAACGACTCCAGCGCACCGAACAGGAACCACAGCCGCGCGTCGCCAGCGCGGGAGAGAAACTTCGGGTCGAGGACGAACAACGGGACGCAGGGTCCGTCGGCGCAGGCGGCGGCGAGAGCCTCGTTGTCGTGGCCGCGCAGGTCGCGGCGAAACCACATGACGCTGGTCATGCGACCGATTGTGGCTGACGCTTCATGACCGACGCCATCCAAGCGCAACAAAGAAGTGCGATGACGCCGCCGTATCCGAGGGACCATTCGGGACTCACGTGGTCGGCGATCCAGCCCGTGACCGGCCCGCCGACGGGCGTCGAACCGAGAAATGCGACCGCACCGAGCGCGAGAAGGCGACCTCGCATGTCGGGTGGCGACATCACCTGAGAGATGGAATTCACACTCGCGATGAAGCCGGCCCCGCCGATGCCGAGCGGCACCGCGAAAACGAACGCGAGGGCAAGGTTCGGAGCCCAGGCAAGCGCGATGTTGCTGATTGCGAGAACGAACACGCTCGAGTTGAACCACATCAACGACACCGTCGCTCGTCCGGCAGTGAGAAGGCTGCCGACCAGGCTGCCCACGCTGACCACGGCGAGCAACCAACCGAACGAGTTCTCGCTTCCCCATCGCGAGTCGGCGAGTTTTGGAAGCACCACGCTGTAGTTGAACGCGAAGGTGCTGACGATCACCAGGACGATGAAGAGCGGACGCAGAACATGGTCGTTGCGAATGAATGCCATCGCCTCGCGCACCGGCTTGCCGCCCCGTGGGGCGGGTGGAGCCACCCGTAGCGACGACGTGTCCATCACCACGATGCTGAGAAGAATCGCGGCGAACGACAAACCGTTGATGACGAAGAGCCAACCGGTACCGAGCGGACCGACGAGGGTGGCGGCGAGAGCGGGACCAAAGATGCGTGAGCCGGTCATGACGGCGGTGTTCAAGGCGACCGCATTCGGAATGTCCTCGACATCGACGAGCTCGGTGACGAGGCCCCGTCGTGCCGGGTTGTCGAAGGCATTGATCAAACCGAGAGCGAGACTGAGGACGTAGACCATTCCGATGTTGATGTGGCCCGTCAGGTCGAGAATCCCGAGGGCAAGCGACTGGAGCGCGAGCCCGCTCTGGGTGATGAGCGTCATGCGACGACGGTTGTGGCGGTCGGCGATTGCCCCGGCCCACGCCCCGAGGAGAAGCATCGGCAGAAACTGGAACATGACGTTCAGGCCGAGGTCGGTGGCCTTGCCCGTGAGGCGGTAGAGAAGAAAGGCCGATGCCGTGAACTGCATCCACGTGCCGACGTTGCTGACGAGCACACCCGCGAAGAAGTACTTCGCGTTGCGGTTGCGCAGCGACCGGAAAGCGGAGGGCATCGCGGTCAGTCGTCGAGCTTCAGGGCCGAGATGAAGACGTCTCCCGGCACCTCGACACGGCCGATCGACTTCATCTTCTTCTTGCCCTCTTTCTGCTTTTCCAGCAGTTTGCGCTTTCGCGTGATATCACCGCCGTAGCACTTGGCAAGCACGTCCTTGCGCTTGGCCTTCACGGTTTCGCGGGCGATGACCTTGCCACCGATGGCCGCCTGAATGGGCACGTCGAACATCTGGCGAGGAATCAACTCGCGCAACTTCTCGCACATCTTACGCCCGTAGTCGAAGGCACGGTCGCGATGGACGATGGTGCTGAAGGCGTCGGCGGCCTGGCCGTTCAGCAGCAGGTCGACACGCACCAGATTCGATTCGCGGTAGCCCTCGAGTTCGTAGTCGAGGCTGGCGTAGCCCTGCGAACGGCTCTTCATCTGGTCGAAGAAGTCGACGACGACCTCGGCGAGCGGGATGGAGTAGATGAGCTCGACACGCTCGGGCGACAGGTACTCGATCTTCTGTAGTTCACCGCGACGCGTCTGGCACAGGTCCATGAGCGTGCCCGTGTAGTCCTTTGGCGTGACGATGCCGACTTTGAAGTACGGCTCTTCAATGAACGCAATCTGTTGGGTGGCGGGCAGTGACATGGGCGTGTCGACCAACTGCACCTCGCCGTTCGTACGGTGCACGCGGTACTCGACCGACGGTGCAGTGGCGATGAGAGCAAGGTTGAACTCGCGCTCGAGACGCTCTTTCACGATTTCCATGTGGAGAAGACCGAGGAAGCCGCAGCGGAACCCGAAGCCGAGAGCGCCCGAGCTCTCGGGTTCGTAGGTGACCGAGGCGTCGTTCAGCTTCAGCTTCTGCAGGCTGTCGCGAAGGTTCTCGAAGTCGTCGCCGTCGATCGGGTACAACCCACAAAAGACCATCGGCTTCGGGTCGCGATAGCCGGGCAGCGGGTCGGTCGCGGGTCGATCAGCCTTGGTGACGGTTTCACCGCTTCGGGCCTCGGCAACGTCTTTGATGCCCGCGATGAGGTAGCCCACTTCCCCGGGCCCGAGGGACTCGACCGGAGTGTTGACGGGACGTCGCACGCCGATCTCGATTGCTTCATGCGCGGCACCCGCCTGCATGAACATCAACTTGCTGCGCGAGTCGAGCACGCCGTTCATCACGCGTACCGAGCTGACGACCCCGCGGTACTGGTCGAACTGGCTGTCGAAGATGAGCGCCTGCAACGGCTGGTCAGGGTCGCCTTTCGGCGCGGGAATGCGTTCGACGATTGCGTCGAGAAGATCGGGCACGCCCTCACCCGTCTTGGCCGAGATGCGCAGAATCTGGTCGGCGGGAATGCCGAGCACGCGCTCGATTTCATCCGCGTAGTAGTCGGGGTTCGCCGCGGGAAGGTCGATCTTGTTGAGCGCCGCGACGATCTCGAGGTCGTTTTCGAGGGCGAGGTAACAGTTGGCGAGCGTCTGGGCCTCGATGCCCTGCGCCGCGTCGACCACCAACACGACACCCTCGCAGGCGGCCAGCGAACGGCTGACCTCGTAGCCGAAGTCGACGTGGCCGGGCGTGTCAATGAGGTGGAGCACCGATCCCTTCCAGTCGACCCGCACGTTCTGAGCCTTGATCGTGATCCCGCGCTCACGCTCGAGATCCATCGAATCGAGGTACTGGGCCCGCATGTCGCGGGCGTCGACCGCCTTGGTCAGTTCCAGGATGCGGTCGGACAGCGTGGACTTCCCATGGTCGATATGGGCGATGATCGAAAAATTCCGGATGCGGGAGAGTTCCATGGGGGGTGCCGAAATTCTAGGGGTGCGGCGGGGTTGGGGCCGTGAGGAGCCGCTGTTAGCCTCGCTCAACGTGGCAAACATCAAGAGCCAAAAGAAGCGCATCCTCACCAACGCCAAGCGCCAAGAGCGCAACAAAGCCGTCAAGAGCGAGCTCCGCACCCGTGTGAAGACCGCGACCGCCAGCGTTGGTTCCGATGCCAATGGCGAAGATGTGCGCCTTGCGATGAAGCGCCTCGACAAGGCCGCCTCCAAGGGCATCATTCATCCCAACCAGGCCGCTCGCCGCAAGAGCCGCCTGATGAAGAAGATCAACGCCTCGAAGGCGTGATCAAAGACACGGTCAACGCCGCAAAGGCGTAGGTCTCCCCCGTCGAGCCGAGAGCTTGGCGAGTCGCGCGACGAGAACCTCCATCACCAGGATGTCGGGCCAGTCGCGTCCCCCGCGGAGATGCACGTCGGCGTCGGCCAGCAATTGAAGAGCGTCGCGCACGCCGTCGGAACCGAGCCGGTTCAACTGTTCCATCGCCTTCTTGGCGGGATACTCGTTTTTTGCGCCGAGGATCTCCATCGCGTCGAAGTGAGATGAGACTTCGGCCCCGTCGAGACGCAGCATCTTCGAAAAGTGCGTGTGCAGAAACTTGAGCAGCTGCATCGCGTGCATCTCGCCCGCCCCGGCGAGACGATGCAGCACCTCGAGCGCCGACGAAACGTTGCCGGCGTCGATGGCGTCGCTGAGCTTGAACATCGACACCGACCCGGCCTCGCCGAGGAACGGCACGACGTCGTCGCGACTGAGTTTCTTCGACGTGCCGAAGGTCGACACGAGTGTGTCGATGAGCCCCGGGAACCGCCCGACGTCGGCCCCGAGGCGTTCACCGATGGCGGCAATCGCCGCGGGGTCGAGCCGCAGTCCGGCAGACTCGAGCTGTTCGCGGAACCACATCTCACGCTGCTTGGCATCGGTGCCGACCGAGGTGGAGACGGTGGTACCCCCCGCTTTCTTGATCGCGTCGGACACGCTCTTTGCCAACTTTCCCGACGCAGTGAGAATGAGGCGCGTGCTGTCGAGCGGGTTGGCGAGGTAGTCGACCAACGGCGCAATGGTGTCGACGGTCGCCTTGCCGATGTTGCGCACGACGACGACCCGATAGTCGGAAAAGAGTGCGACGGTCGCCACCGCATCGACGACCGAACGAACGACCTGTTCGCGCTCGTCGATGGTGGGGCGGTCGAGATCGAAATCGTCGAGGACGAGGGATCGGTCGGCGCCACCGAGCGCCTCGTGAATGCGCGTTCCGAGTTCTTCGAGGAGAATGGACTCGTCGTCACCGGTGATCAGCAACACGGACACACCCCAGTGTCGCACACGGGTGAAACCGCTAGCCGGGCAAACGCGCCACGACAGCCGCGCACCACCACACCCACCGCACGCCGACCAACAGGGGCGCGGTGAGAATCTCGGCCACGACACCACCCGAGAGACCCGCGACGATGCACAACGGCAGGCCACCCAGCATGACCGCCCCGGCCATGGGCACCGCGAACAAGTTCGCGAGGAGTCCCCACGGCGCGATTCGTCCGAACACCACAACGAGCACAGGCAGCGTGGCGACCTGTGCCGCCATCGAGGCCGCCAGGGGCACGGCAACGATCGCCGGGCATCCGATGCGCCGCAGCAGCGTTTCACAACGCGGGCCGATCGCAACCAATCCTGCGGTCGCCGAGACCGACAACCAGAACCCGACCGACCAGGCAAGGAACGGGTCGGCGAGCAAAAGGACCGACGACGACACCACGAGCGTGCGCCACGCAGGGAGCGACCCACCGCGGGCGAAGACGATGGCGGCGAGTCCCGCCATGGCTGCCGCACGCAAGACCGATGGTTCGGCCCGCGTCATCATGGTGAAGGCACCAAGAACGCCCAGGGTCGCGACCAGCCGTGCGCGCGGCCGCAGCCGGGTGATCACGGGAGCGAACACCGCGAGTACGAACACGATGTTCTGGCCCGACACCGCTGTGAGATGCGAAAGGCCCGAATCCCGAAAAGCCGTTCTCATCTCACGCGGTTGGGCACGGTCGTCGCCAATGACGAGGCCGGTCAACAACGAGGCTTCGGCGGGCGGCAGCGACGACGCACCATGTGCGATGAGTCGACGCACCCTGTTGGTCGCGCGCGCGAGGGCCGAACCTTGCGTCCAGTCCCCGCCCAACACCACGTCCTCGAGTCGACCCGCGACGTGGCGCACCAACTTGTAGCGCGACACCGAGGCACCCCACGTCCCGCGCGTTGCCGACAGCAACACCGACTCGCCTTGCATGTGGTCGCGCACTCGCCACGCATCGGCGCCGTAGAAGACCGCTTCGTAACGCCAACCCTCGATGCGAAACACCACGGCGACTCCCGCACCGCGGTACTCGGGATCTCCGACCAACGTGGCGACACCCGAGTACGGACCCGTGGGTGGATGATGGACACGCCGCCATTCGGCGTCCGCACGAAGTGCAAATGCGACGAGAAACGCGAGAAACACCACGAGCGAGAGCAACGACACTCCCCTCGCCGGTCGGTCACCGCCCAGCGCCGGTGCGGTGTCGTACGATCGCAACATGTCAACCACCGAGGAGGCCAAGCCGCGTCGTCGGCGCATCGTCCCCGGCGGAATCGTCGACCTGAAGCGCCGCGTTTCTCGACAGGGTGGCTTCGCGGGTCTCGGAGTCGGCCTGGGTCTTGCCGCGTTGGGCGGGCTCATTCTCTTCCTCACCGACGGGGCAATGTTCGGCGCGGTCGGCTACGTCGTCGTCTCGTTCGGGTTCCCGCTGCTCGCCCTCGTTGGCGTACCCGCGGTCTCGGGTTCGGCGCGCTGGGGCGTGGCCGTCGTCGGCTCGTTGGTGATGTGGTGGGCCCTCGGACAATGGTCGGCGGCGCGCGTACGGCGCAAAGTGATCGCCGGCTGGCGCGAGTGGGCCGAGGAGTTCGCCGTCTATGCCGGTGGCGTGTGGATCGGCGTCGTGCTCGGACTCGTCGCCGCCGCGCGTTCGCTCGGCGCCATCTGACCCGGCGCCGATCACGACACGCTGACGAACTGCCTCATCGCGGCGAACTTGCCGTCGCCGATGCCCTTGACCCGGAGAAGATCCTCCGGTTTTCCGAACGGCCCGTTCTCCGATCGATGGGCAATGATCGCCTTCGCGGTTGCGGGACCCACACCGGGCAACGACTCGAGCGTCCCCGCATCGGCGGTGTTGATGTTCACGATGCCGTTCGGCGACGAACCATTCGATGCAACGCCAGTCGAGGGAGCCCCGGTCGTCGTGGCCGCGGCGATCGCTTGGGCCACCGTTGCGACCGTCGGGTTCGTTCGCCGGGGTTTCGTCGTCGGAGGTGCGGGCCGATCGGCCGACGAACCACGTGAAGGAACGAACACCTGGTCAGCATCGGCAAGAGGCAACGCCATGTTCAGCAACGACAGGTCGGCGCTGGACGACGGCCCGCCCGCCGCCTCGACGGCATCGGCGACGCGACTTGTGGACGCGATGGTGTAGACACCCGGAGCAACGACGGCGCCGACGACGTGAACCGTGATGTCGCGAACATCGAGGGGCAGTCCGATGCTCGGCGCATACAGCGTCGCGGTCACCTGTGCGCTGGTCGAAGATGCACCGGCGAAGGGCAGTGAGTTTTCGAGCGGTGGAGAGGGCGCCCGCAACAGCCACCACGCGCCGATACACACCACGAGCACCGAGCCCGCCGTTGCAAACGCCCGCGCGGGGCCGTACCAGTCGATTGCCGCCGCGAGGCGCGAACGCAGACGGTCGAGAAATGCCGGGGAAACTGCCATGACCCCGTGTGTGCGAAACCGCCCCGAAGACGGCAGCGCCGCGGACTAGTCGAGCGGTCTCAGAAGAGTCGCGCGGTCAATTGCTTGCGGTACCGCGGCGTGCGGGGGTCGTCGGGCCCCATCGTCTCGAGAATGTCGAGGAACTTCTGACGGGCGGCATCGTCGCCCTTCACATGGTCGAGCAACGCGGTGAGCTGGGCATCGAAGTCGTCGACCGGGTCGGCGGCGAGACGCGCGGCTGCAGCGACACGACGCACCTCGTCGGTTTCCGGAACACGGGCGAGAATTTGAAGGGCCTCGTCGGCGCGATCGGTCTTCACCAACAACTGCGCCATGGCGACCACCGCGTCGTGGTTGCCGGGTTCGATCGACAGGGCCACCTTCAGGCTCTCTTCGTCGCCGGCCTCGATCAACTTCCGCACGGTCTGGCTTTCCTCGGACGGCAGCAACTTCGCGATGAACTCGGCGACCACTTGTTCGGGTTGTGCACCCATGAAACCGTCGACCACCTGGCCGTTTGCGAGGGCGTAGACCGCCGGAATCGACTGGACCCGGAACGCCGCGGCGATCTGTGGGTTGGCATCGACGTCGACCTTGGCCAGCACGACCTGGCCGTTCGTGGCGGCAACGACGTTCTCGATGATCGGACCCAGCGTCTTGCAGGGCCCGCACCATTCGGCCCACAGGTCGACCACGACAGGCGTCACGTGGGACCGTTCGATGACCTCGGCCTGGAACGTGGCGTCGGTGACGTCGATGACCATCGGACAAACGCTACCGCTGCCGGAAACGCCTTCGGGATCGAATCGTGGCTAGTTTGCTGATCGCATGTCCCACGAACTCCCCACCGGACTCTCCCCCGCGGTGCTCCCCTGGCTCGAGGCAAACATCGCCGGCGCCAAGGGCCCCTTTTCCTTCACGGTCATCGCCGGCGGACACTCGAACCTGACCTACGGCGTCGTCGACGCCAACGGAAACCGGTACGTGTTGCGTCGTCCGCCACTCGGCCACGTTCTCGCCAGTGCCCACGACATGGGCCGTGAACACCGCATCATCTCGGCTCTGTCCAAGTCGAACGTTCCCGTTGCCCCCGCGCTCGGTTTCTGCGACGACCCCGCAGTCAACGACTCGCCGTTCTACGTGATGGCATTCGTCGACGGCCACGTCATCCGCGACACCGACACCGCGTCACGCCTTCTCTCGGTTCCCGCGCGCACGCGCGCTAGCGAGTCGATCGTCGACACCATGGCCGCAATTCATGCCGTCGACCTCGCGGCAGTGGGTCTCGACACGCTCGGAAAGCACGAGGGCTACATCGCCCGCCAATTGAAGCGTTGGTACGGGCAGTGGAACGCGCAGAAGACCCGCGATCTTCCGGGTGTCGACAGGGTCCACGACGAACTGCTGCGGCGAATCCCCGACCAGGGACCCGCGACCATCGTGCACGGTGACTACCGACTCGACAACTGCATGGTCGACGATGCCGGCAACGTCGTTGCGGTACTCGACTGGGAAATCTGCACGCTCGGTGACCCGCTCGCCGACCTCGGCCTCTTGATGGTCTACTGGACGGGCCCGGGCGACGAGGAAAGTGCCTGGGCGGGCGCTCAAACGTCCCTCGAGGGCTTCTACAACCGACGCGACCTGGCAACGCGGTATGCGCAGGTCTCGGGCCGCGACATCTCGAACATCGACTTCTACGTTGCCTTCGCGTTCTGGAAACTCGCCTGCATCCTCGAAGGTGTCTACGCCCGCTACCTCGGTGGCGCACTGGGCGAGCGAAGCGCCGAGGAACTCGAACCCTTCAATCAACAGGTCGTCGCCGCGGCCGCCAAGGCCGAGGCAACACTCGAAAGAATCGCCTGATGGACGCGCTGCGCCACGTCGGTGACCGACCCGTTCTCGACAAGCCGGTCCTCATCACGATGCTGTCGGGCTGGATCGATGCGTCGGGAGCGGCCAACGCGGCAATCGACGCCCTGAAGAAAGCCACGAACGCAACGTTGCTCGCCACCTTCGATGCCGACACGTTCATCGACTACCGCGCGCGCCGACCGATCATGGAACTGCGCGAGGGCCTGAACAGTCGCTTGCGGTGGTCAGTACCGGAACTCCATCACGGAACCGATGCAAACGGTCGCGACATCGTCATCCTCTCCGGGCCGGAACCCGACACCGCGTGGGAGTTGTTCGTCGAGACTGTGTGCGGTTTCTGCGCCGACAACGGTGTCGAACGCGCCTTTGCGATCGGCGCCTACCCGTTTGCCACGCCCCACACGCGTCCACCTCAACTGTCGTGCCACTCGCCGTCACCGCACGTGCTGGCCGAGGTTCCGTTCCTGAAGAACTCCGCCGACGTTCCCGCCGGCATGTCGGCGGTTCTCGAGCACGGTCTCACCGAACACGGCATCTCGGCCCTCAGCCTGTGGGCCCAGGTGCCCCACTACGTGGCGGCAATGTCGTACCCGGCCGCCGCGGCCGCACTCGTCTCGGCCGTGCAGATGGTTGCAGGCTTGGTTGTCGACGTCAGCGATCTCGTGAGCGAGGCACAACAGCAACGCGAGCGAATCGATCAGCTCGTGTCGGCGAACCCCGAACATCTCGAGATGGTCCGCCAACTCGAGCGCATGTTTGATGACGCGGTCAAGACTGGGCAGGTCGATGCCCGCGGTGAAACACCAGCGAGCGGCGATGCGATCGCGGCCGAGATCGAGCGGTTCCTGCGCGAAGAGATGGGTCGCGACAACAAGTAGTTTGGTCCCAACACGGAGGGGACCAATGACGGATCGCGCACACATCGAACAACTCTGGAGCCTCGACGGCAAACATGCCGTCGTCACGGGGGTCAGCACCGGCAGCATCGGCGAGGGAATCGCACGAACACTCGCCGCGGCAGGGGCAAAGGTCGTCGTCACCGATATTCGCGACAACGGACTCAGTGCAATCGCCAACGACATCGGCGGCACCGCCATTGTCGCCGACCTCACGAAAGAAGACGAGACGAACTCGGTCATCGCGTCCGGTCCCGCCGTCGACGTGCTGGTGAACAACGCCGGCAGCTACTTCGACGTCGGGCCGATTCTCAAGCAGTCACCCGACAGCTGGCGACGCGCGATGGACAACAACATCACCACCTGTTACAACGCCAGCCGCGCCGCGGCGCGTCGCATGGTCGACGCCGGCAAGGGCGGGTCGATCATCAACATCTCCTCGGTCGATGGCCTTCTTCCTTGCATGGGCACCGGATACGACACGGCGAAGGCCGCCGTCATACAGTTCACCCGCTCGCTCGCCGTCGACCTCGCCCCGCACTACATCCGCGTGAACAACATCGCCCCGGGCGCCGTGATGGTCGAGACGCTGCGCAAGATGCACGCAGGTGAACTTCCCCCGTTGTGGCCCTCGGAGACCGAACCCACGGGACTCATGAACCCGATCACAAAGATCAGGTCGGCAAACATCCCCCTCGGTCGCCGCGGAACTCCCGACGACATCGGAAATGCCGTGCTGTTCCTGGCAAGCGAGATGTCCTCGTACGTCACCGGTGTGACCCTGCCCGTCGACGGCGGCTGGTTACTCATCTAGAACCTGCCCGTCCTAGAGTCTGCAAGAACCAACAAGACACGAAGCAACAAAGGCGGATCCATGAAGGTTGATGGTGGCGTAGCACTCGATCTCGCAAAGTCGGTCGAGTCGGCAAAAGAGGCCGAAGCGGCCGGTTACAGCGGCGCATGGACCGCCGAAACGAACCACGATCCCTTCTTTCCGCTCCTCCTTGCCGCCGAGCACACGAAGACCATCGAGCTCGGAACGTCAATTGCCGTCGCGTTCGCCCGCAACCCGATGACCCTTGCCAACATCGGCTGGGACCTGCAGTCCTATTCGAAGGGTCGGTTCATTCTCGGTCTCGGCAGCCAGATCAAGCCGCACATCACCAAGCGATTCAGCATGGAGTGGAGCCACCCGGCGGCGCGCATGCGCGAAATGATCCTTGCGATCCGCGCCATTTGGGACACATGGGAAAACGGCACTCCCCTCAACTTCCGCGGCGACTTCTACACGCACACGCTGATGACGCCGTTCTTCACGCCCGACCGCGCCGACCTGGCCGGCTTCGGAACGCCGAAGATCTTCCTCGCGGGCGTCGGTGAACTGATGACCGAGGTCGCGGGCGAAGTGTGCGACGGCTTCATCTGCCACGGGTTCACAACCGAGAAGTACCTGCGCGAGGTGACCCTTCCCGCCCTGCAGCGCGGTCGCGCCAAGGCCGGCAAGTCAATGGACGGCTTCGAGATCGTCGGTCCGTCGTTCATCGTCACGGGCAACACCGAATCAGAAATGCAACAGGCTGCGGCCGGCACGCGCCAGCAAATCGCCTTCTACGGATCGACTCCCGCGTACAAGGGCGTGCTCGACATCCACGGATGGGGCGGACTGCAGGACGAACTGAACACGCTGTCGAAACAGGGCAAGTGGGTCGAGATGGGTGGCCTCATCAACGACGAGATCCTCAACACCTTCGCCGTCGTCGGTTCACCCGAGCAGGTGGCACCGGAACTGAAGCGTCGCTACGACGATGTCATCCAGCGCATCAGCTTCTACGCGCCGTACAAGAGCGACCCCGAGCGCTGGCGCCGCGTCATCTCCGACCTGCAGTCCTGAATCAGGCGGCGTTCGTCCAGTAGGCGTGCGTGCCGCTGGAAATGCGTTCGGGCAGCCGCACGCGCGCAACCGGGCCGGCAGCAACGTCACGCGCATCGAAAATCGCACAGTCACTGCGGTCGTTCGTGACGTCGATCGTGTAGGTGATGAGGTAGCCATCGTCTTCGTCGGTCGAGCCCGTTCGCGGGGCAAACACCGCCTCGCTGCAGTACTCACCGTCGGCGAAGCGGAACCGCGCCTCGCGGCCCGAGTCGATGTCGTGACGGATCAGGCCCTCGAACATGAACCAACCCTCGCTCGGAATGACGCAATAGGTGGTGTCGTACGCACGTCCGGCGACGGCGGCGTTGATGACACCGAACTCGGTGATCGTGTCGGACAAGGGTCCTTCTTTTACCGTGCCGGTGCGCATGTTGAGCCGCCAACGGTACGGCCGAGTCTGCATCGCGTACAGGTCGAGGTAGCGAAAGAGCCTCTCGTCGACGGTGGCATCGGGTGGAAGCGTGGGTGACGGGTCGTACTGGAAGTACCCGTCGATCACGATCTCGTCACCATCTTCGTAGGCGTTGATCCAGTGCAGAACGTACGTTGCCTCGCAGTCGAACCACTTCACGTCGGATGACCCGCCGCGTCGCGGAACGACCCCGAGACGCATCGGCACGTCGCGGTGGAATCGGTTCGCGTAGACGTCTTTCTTCAGCAGGTCCTCGTCCCAGAACAACGGACAGTCGTTCAGAATCGCGAAGTGTTCCGTGAAACACATGTCGTGCGGAAGACGTGGACCGGGTAGAGGTACGTCGACGTAGTGCACCAGGTCGCCCTGCGGCGACACGACCCCGTAGTGCATGTAGGGCGCCGTGGTCGAGTAGTTGAAGAACAACAACTCCCCCGTCGCCTCGTCGACCTTCGTGTGGGCCGACACGCCCTCGGCAGGAAAGGCACCGTTCCACGATTCGGTTCCCATGTCGTCGAGGGTGCGCGGGTCGAGCCGGTAGAGATCGCCGCATTGATAGAAGCTCGACAGGGCGATGCCACGGTGCACCACGACGTCGGTCGACGACGCATCCTTCATTCGGGTGCGCGCGCCCCACCCGTCGTTGCGCAAAGCCTTCTTCGGCGACTCGGCGAGTCCGGCCCACAAGGGTCCGCCGTGTTCCAGTTCGGCGGCGAGACCTTTCGTGCGCACGAACCGGTTGCGGTACGTCGCCTCGCCGTTGCCGAACGTGATCGAGTGGATCATTCCATCGCCGTCGAAGGGGTGATAACGACCGACTCCGGGCACCAAGGGGTTCTCTGTGTTGCGCAGGTACGTACCCGCAAAGTCGTCGGGGATCTTCCCTTCGACCGCCATCGCCGTCGCGGTCCACTCCCTCGTCTGGGGCCTCCACGCACCGGTGCGGTACGGGTGCACGTCGTCGACGGGCAAGAGACTGGTGAACTCGTTGTCTACCCGTGATGCCATGGCCCCTCCGACCACGACACTATGCGAACCCGTCGACGCTGTCGTTCAGTCGAAGATGGGAGCCGAGCGGAGTGAGCGCTTCAATTCGGCGACACCCGACGTGGTGGCGATCGTTTCGATTGCGTCCCACAGCTTCAACGCCTCGGCACCGCGCGGCGCCTGCGAGATGACGGGGCCGAAGAAGCTCGCCTCGTTTGGCTGGCCGGGCTTGAAGGTGAGAATCGGCGTACCGACACCCTTCCCCGTGCGCGAGAAGGCAAGGTCGGTCTCTTCGCGCAGGATCGCGTCGAACGCCTCGTTGTCGGCACCGTTGGCCCAGTCGGGGTCGAGGCCGGCGCGGCTGAGAACGTCGACCAGGTAGTACGTGGTGTTCTCGACGAAACCCTCGCGCAGTTGTTTGTTATGCAGAGACGTTCCGACCGCGGTGTAGAGACCCGCAACGGCCTCGTTGCCCGCCTTTTCGCGCGCATAGGCCGCCGCGCGCAACACACGGCTACCTGCGGCGTGCGCCGTGCGCCAGGGCTCGCTGTCGGGGCCGTAGCCGATGTCTTCGTTGATCATCCGCAGCGAAATGAACCGCCACGTGACGTCGTAGTTGCGCTGCCGAGCAACCTCGTCGACCCAGCGGGACGTGATCCACGCCCAGGGACAAATGGGGTCGAAGAAGAACTCGAGATCACTCACGGATGATCTGCCTTTCGTCGAAGGTTTCGATGAGGTCACCCGGCTTCAGGTCCTGGAAGTCGGACAGACCGATACCGCACTCGAAGCCCTCGCGGACCTCGCGAGCATCGTCCTTGAATCGACGCAACGAACTGATCGAGCCCTTCCAGATGATGACGCCGTCGCGAAGGAAGCGAACCTTCGTCCCACGCGTGACGACACCGCTGCGCACGTAGCAACCGGCAATGGCGCCGATCTTCGGCACACGGAAGATCTCGCGCACCTCGGCTTCGCCGGTGACAACTTCCTCGAATTCGGGGGCGAGCATGCCGACGAGGGCGCGCTCGATGTCCTCGAGGAGTTTGTAGATGATTTCGTAGGTGCGGATCTCGACCTTTTCGGCTTCGGCGAGGTCTCGTGCCTTGCGGTCGGGACGCACGTTGAATCCGATGAGGGTTGCGTTGGTGGCGGCTGCGAGGGTGATGTCGTTTTCGGTGATGGCACCGACTCCGCGGTGCACGAACGCGGGCTTCACCTCGGGACGCTCGAGTTTGCGGAGGCTTTCGGTCACCGCTTCGAGCGAACCGTGCACGTCGGCCTTGATGATGAGGTTGAGCGTCGCGACTTCGCCGGCCTGGATTTGGCTGAAGATGTCTTCGAGGCGCACGCCACGCTGAACACGGGCATCGCCACGCTGGTTGAGTGCGCGGTACCGCTGCTCGCGTGCTTCACCCACCGTGCGTGCCGTCTTTTCGTCGGGTGCACCGCGGAACTCGTCTCCCGCGGCGGGGACGGTGGAAAGCCCGAGCACCTGCACCGGAGTGGAGGGCCCTGCTTCTTTCACCTGTTCGCCACGGTCGTTGATGAGCGCGCGGACGCGACCCCATGCCGCACCGGCGACGATGGGATCACCGACCTTCAAGAGACCCTTGTCGACGAGCACCGTTGCAACCGGACCGCGACCAATGTCGAGGTTGGCCTCGAGAACGACACCCTTGGCGCGACCCGTGGGGTTGGCGGTGAGATCCTCGAGTTCGGCGACGACGTTCAACTGTTCGAGAAGGTCGTCGACGCCGAGGTTCTGTTGCGCGGACATCTCGACGACGATGGTGTCGCCACCCCACGCCTCGGGAACGAGCTCGTACTCGGCGAGCTGCGTGAGGACGCGTTGCGGGTCGGCGTTGTCCTTGTCGATCTTGTTGACCGCCACGACGATCGGAACATCGGCCGCGCGCGCGTGGTTGATGGCCTCGATCGTTTGGGGCATGACACCGTCGTCGGCGGCGACGACGAGCACGACGACATCGGTGACCTGGGCGCCGCGTGCGCGCATCTTGGTGAAGGCCGCGTGACCCGGGGTGTCGATGAAGGTGATCTTCTTGCCGCCTTTCGTCACCTGGTACGCACCGATGTGCTGGGTGATGCCACCGGCTTCGCCGGCGACGACGTTTGCCGAACGAATCTTGTCGAGCAAGGTGGTCTTGCCGTGGTCGACGTGGCCCATGACGGTGATGACCGGCGGACGCGCCTGCTGCGCGTCGGGGTCGTCGTCGTCGGAGTCGTCGAACAACGCCTGCAGTTCCATTTCCTGCTGCTGGCCCGGATCAACGAGGAGAATCTCGGCGCCGACCTCGAGCGCGAAGACCTCCATTTGGTCGTCGGTCAGCGTCATCGTCGCCGTGACCATTTCGCCCTGCTGGAGGAGGAAGCGCACGACGTCGGCCGCCGTACGGTTCAACTTCGGCGCGAACTCTTGGGCCGAGACTCCACGCTCGATGATGATGGTTCCTTCGGGCACCGGAGCATCGCTCGCGGTGTACGACGTCATCAACTGCGGTTGCAGCTCTTCCATGTCGCGACGGCGCCGGGCGCGCGACTTCTTGCGCGGTGCGCGACGCTGGCCACTCGGACGGTTGCCACCGGGACCACCGGGACGACCGGGCCCACCAGGACCGCCGGCGCCACCG
Organism: Acidobacteriota bacterium; assembly: GCA_018970175.1. Taxonomy (GTDB): domain Bacteria; phylum Actinomycetota; class Acidimicrobiia; order Acidimicrobiales; family Ilumatobacteraceae; genus F1-20-MAGs119. The sequence goes on along the minus strand of JAGWWV010000028.1, from coordinate 2,400 downwards.
GGACCTCCGGGACGCGGGCCGCCAAAGCCACCGGGACGGGGGCCGCCCATGGGCGGACGGCCTGCACCGCCTCCGGGGCGGGGACCGCCGGGACCGCCGGGACCGCCTGGACGACCGGGCCCACCGGGACGCGGGCCGCCAGGGCCACCGGGACGACCAGGGCCACCCGTGCGGGGACCACCGGGACGCGGGCCACCCGGACCGCCGGGGCGGGCTCCGGGCGCACCGGGGCGCATGCCACCGGGGGGCGGTGGAATCGGACGACCCGTGGCCGAGAGAGGCCGGGCCGAGGGGGGCGGAGGAATCGGACGACCGGATGCCGACACGGGACCGGGTGGGCGCGGCGGGGGCGGCGTGTTACCGGGAGAAAGGGGTCGCGCGGGTACCGAAGGAGATGCGGGAGGTGCCGGGGGTCGCGGCACGGCGCCGGCGGGCGGTGCCGCAGGGCGTGGCGCGGTTGGCGACGGACGACCGCTGGAGATGAGACCGCTTCGCGCTTGCTCACCCGCGGGTTCGGCGGGCGCCGGTGCGGGCGCGGGTGTTTCGGCAACGACCACTTCGGGCTGCGCGACCGGCACCTCGACGACGGGCGCGGCCTCGACGACGGGGGCCTCGACCACTGCGGGAGTTTCGGCGACCGGCGCTTCGACAACGGACGGTTCAGCGACCACGTCCTGGTCGGCTTCGACGCTCTTTTTTGCTACGGCTTTCTTTGCGACGGCCTTTTTTGCGACTGCCTTCTTGGCGGGCTTGTCGTCAGCGGAGTCGTCGTCGGTCTTTTTTGCAGCTGCCTTCTTTGCCGGGGCCTTCTTCGCGACGGCCTTCTTTTCGGGCTTCGGCTCTTCGGGCTGTTCGTCACGGACGAGTCCGTCGCGCTCGGCACGACGACGTACACGGTCGGCCTGTGCCTCGATGATCGACGAAGAATGGCTCTTCACATCGATACCCATGACGAGACAGAGATCGACGGCCTCTTTGTTCGTGAGGCCGAGCTCTTTGGCGAGCTCGTGGACGCGCATGTTCTTTGGCAACTTGACTTCAGCCTTTCATTACCGATTCGTTGAGGTCGGTGCGGGACAACGAGAGTGACGTGCGCAGGGCACGACGGAGATTTCCACGGTCAAGGGCTGCATCGACACAGGCGGAATCGCGGCACAGCCACGCTCCCCTGCCGTGCGACGATGAACCGAGTGCGAGACGACCATCGACAAGCATGTAACGCACGAGGGAGCCTGCGTCGAAACGACGCCTGCAACCCACGCACGTGCGTGTTGGACGATGACCGCGGTGAACCACTACTCGGCGGCCTCCGTCGTTGCAGCGGCGCCTCCGCCGGCCCATTCTTTTTCGCTGATGACCGTGCCGTCGGCAGCGTGCCATTCCATCTCACCCGTTGCATCGTTCGGGATCCACTGACCCTCGGCGTAACCCGAGTCACCCGACGACACGGGAACCGCGCCCGATGCCTCGGCTGCCGCCTGGGTTTCGCTCTTGATGTCGATACGCAGACCGGTGAGACGCGCCGCGAGGCGGGCGTTCTGGCCTTCTTTTCCGATGGCGAGCGACAACTGGAAGTCGGGGACGATGACGTCGGCCTGCGTGCCGTCGGCACTGATACGCACCTCGTTCACCTTGGCCGGCGACAGAGCCTTTGCGACAAAGTCGGCGAGGTCTTCGCTGTAGGGAACGATGTCGATCTTCTCGCCGCGCAGTTCGTTGACGACCATGCGAACGCGACCGCCACGTGCTCCGACGCATGCGCCGACGGGGTCGACGTTGTGGTCGTTCGACCAGACGGCGATCTTCGTGCGGTGCCCTGGTTCACGAGCGCAAGCCTTGATTTCGACGACGCCATCGGCGATTTCGGGAACTTCGAGCTCGAAGAGTCGCTTGATGAGACCGGGGTGGGTGCGGCTGACGACGATCTGCGGACCCTTTGCGGTCTTGCGCACTTCGACGATGTACGCCTTGACGCGGCCACCCGGTTCGGGCTTTTCGTAGGGAACCTGTTCGGCCTGGGGCAGCAACGCCTCGACCTTGCCGAGGTCGAGGAGCGTGTAGCGCTTGTCGATCTGCTGGATGATGCCGGTGACGATGTCGCCCTCGCGGTTGGCGTACTCCTCGAACTTGCGGTCGCGCTCGGCTTCGCGGATGCGCTGGCTCATCACCTGACGGAAGGTCACAGCGGCGATACGGCCGAGTTCGTCCTTCTTCGGGGTGTCGTCGCGCTCGTTGACCCAGTTGCCGTCGTCGTCGAGGTCGTAGGCGGTGAAGCGCATGTCGAGGTTGTCGGGATTGATCTCGACGATCACCTCGTCAGCCGCGCCCGGCCGCTTCTTGTACGCAGTTGCCAGGGCCTCGACGAGAACCTGAAGGAGCGTGTCGACGGAGATTCCCTTT
>JAGWWV010000005.1 GCA_018970175.1 Acidobacteriota bacterium | reverse complement strand
GGTGGATAGCCTGCGACACTCGATACAAGTATCCGGAAGAGTGCGAGAGCGGCCGAATCGGCAGCACTGGAAATGCTGTGACCTCGCAAGGGGTCCGTGGGTTCAAATCCCACCTCTTCCGCCACAACAGAAACGACGGTTCACCGGTCACGACGGTCGATCGGGCCGTCGTTGACTACATTTCCCAAGGTGAGTGGGAACGACATGACGAGTGCGGATCGTGCCGCCGACGAGGCAGCGATGCTCGATGCGCTCGGGGAAGCGCGCATGGCACTCGCACATGGCGACGTTCCCGTGGGTGCGGTCGTCGTTCACAACGGCGAAATCATCGCGTCGCGACACAACGAACGCGAAAAGGCCGGTGACCCCACGGCGCATGCCGAGATTCTCGCGTTGCAGGACGCCGCGGCACGTTTGGGACGCTGGCGCCTCGATGACTGCACGCTCTATGTGACGTTGGAGCCGTGCATCATGTGCGCCGGGGCGTTGTTGAATGCGCGCATCGGACGACTGGTGTTCGGCGCCGCCGACCTGAAGGCCGGTGCCACGTCGAGCCTCTACAACGTGTGCGCCGACCCGCGTCTCAACCACAATCCGCCGTTCCAGCACGGCGTTCTTGCGGCCGAGTGTTCGGCTCTGCTGTCCGATTTTTTCGCCGAACGCCGATAGCGTTCCCGAACGGAAGGGTGCCAGAGCGGCCGAATGGGACGGTCTCGAAAACCGTTGTGGGTTTGTGCCCACCGTGGGTTCAAATCCCACCTCTTCCGCCAGAAAGCCCGCCCACAAGGCGGGCTTTTTCACTTGCAGGTGGATTCCTTTTCGGGGATCTCGAGATCCACGAGATAAGCGTCGACGCGGTCGGTGACACAGTCGCTGGTGCCGTAGCCGGTGTGTTGGTCTTCGGTGGCGATGATCAGGCGGCCGTCGGTCAGCGCTGCGGCCATTTTCCGGGACGACTCGAGCGGTGTGGCGGCATCGCCCGTCGTGCCGACGACGACGACGGGGCTCGAACCGATGTTCGTCATCGGTTGCTTCGGCTTCGACTTCACCGGCCAGAGCGCGCAGTTGTAGCCGATCGCGAAGAACCTGCCGAGGCGCGGGGCGATGGCCTCGAACTTCGGAATCTGTGCCTCGACATCGTCGACAGTTTCGTCGCCGTTGTCGTCGAGGCAACTGATGGCGATGAACGCCTCGAGGAGATTGTCGTAGGTGCCGTTGGGTCCCCGCTGGTAGTAGTCGTCGTAGAGAGCGAGGAGGCCGGTGCCGTCAGCAATCGGTTTCTTCGTCGCATCGGCGATCGCTTCCGCAAGGGTCGGCCAGAGGGCCGAGGAATACATGGCATCGACGACGGCCGTGTAGGCAACCGTCGAGGTGACGAGGGTTCTTTTGTCGCTGACAAACAGCGGATCACGCTCGACGCGGCGCATCATCTCGTCGAACAATGCCGCCGGGTTTCCGTTGTTGTGGGCGGGGCAGGTGGTGCGACTGATGCAATCGTCGAAGAAGGCGTTCAGTTCACGTTCGAATCCCGCGGCTTGATCGAGGCCGGCCTGAAGATACGAGGCGTTCGGGTCGGAGGCGCCATCGAAGACCGCAGCACGCACCGTGTCGGGAAAGAACTTCGCCCACGTTGCGCCGAGTTCGCTGCCGTAGGAAAAACCGAAATAGGAGATGGTGTCGTAGCCGAGCGCACGGCGCAACGTGTCGATGTCACGTGCGCTTGACACCGTGGAGATGTACGGAAGGATCTCACCGCTCTTTTCCTCACAGAGATCGTTGAAGGCCTGTGCATCGTCGATCAGGCGCTGACGTTCCTCGGGCGAATCAAAGGTGATGTCGGCGGTGAAGTACGGATCAATTTCGTCGACGCAGTCGACGCTCGGTTCAGTCGCCCCGGTTCCGCGGGGGTCGAATGCCACGATGTCGAAACGGTCGAGCAGACGCTTCGAGAAATAGAACTCGGCTTCCGTGGCCATCGAGGCGCTTTCAGCACCCGGGCCACCACGGTTGACGAACAGGGGTCCGACGGCCGGGGACGTGTCGGCCGGTCTGACACGGACGGCAATGGAGAAGGTCCCCGCAGCGGGGTTTTCGTAGTCGTAGGGGACTTCGAGGCGCGCGCACTTGATCTTCTTCGAGCCGGGACACGGCGTCAACGTGATCGGTTCGACGATCGGCTGTGGAACCGAGCTCGCCGCCGGCAAGGTCGTCGACTCGGCGGTTGTATCGGTGGTGACGGACGATGTCGTATCGGTGAGCTCGATCGACGTTTCGGTGACGATGGTGGTCGAGTCGGCGACCGAACCGTTCGAACCGCACGACGAAGCAATCGCCGCGGCGGCGATGACAACGGTCAGTGACCGAACAACGAGCGGTCGACGCATGAGTTCGTAGGCTAGGACCTCTAACCTCACGTGGGTGCGCATGAACCCACACATGATGTTGCCGGGCGACGCAAGTGCCGTTGCCGGGGCGAAACTCGGGCGTCAGTCGCTGGCCCGTGTGTGGCGCTTTGCGCGTCCGTACCGATGGTCGATTGCGGGCTTTCTCGGAGCAATTCTCGTGTCGGCACTGCTTGCGCTGGCTCCACCATTGCTCTTTCGCGCCATTCTCGACACGGCGATTCCCGACAATGACAAGGGTCTCATCACCGTTCTTGCCGGGGTGCTGGTGGTCGCGGCTTTGGGTGATGCGCTCCTTGCGATCGTCCAGAGGTGGTATTCCTCGCGCATCGGTGAGGGGCTCATCTACGACCTGCGCGTCGCTCTGTTCGACAAGGTCCAGCGCATGCCGATCGCATTCTTCACGAGAACGCAAACCGGTTCATTGATCAGTCGTTTGAACAATGACGTCGTCGGCGCGCAGACCGCAGTGACAACGACGTTGGGCAGTGTCGTGTCGAACGTGGTCGTTCTCACCACGACCCTCGTCGCAATGGTCGCCCTCGAATGGCGATTGACACTGCTCTCGTTGGTGGTGCTGCCGCTCTTCATCCTGCCCGCGAAGCGCGTCGGAAAGAAGTTGCAGGAAATCTCGCGAGAACAGATGGGCCTGAATGCCGAGATGAACACGCAGATGACCGAACGGTTCAACGTCGCGGGCGCATTGCTCGTCAAACTGTTCGGTCGCCACCGTGACGAGGTCTACTCCTTCGGCCGTCGGGCCGCGCGCGTGCGCGACATCGGTATTCGCTCGGCGCTCTACGGCAGGGTGTTCTTCGTGGCACTCGGTCTGGTCGGTGCGCTCGGCGCGGCGGCCATCTACGGAGTCGGCGCACATCTCGTGGTCGACGGTGACATCTCGGCGGGAACGCTCGTGGCGATGGCGGCTTTCGTGCAGCGCATCTACCAACCCCTCACCGGTCTCACGAACTCGCGCATCGAAGTGATGACCGCCTTCGTCAGTTTCGAACGCGTCTTCGAGGTGCTCGACGCACCCGTGATGATCACCGATGCCCCTGCGGCCGTCGATCTCGTCGAGCCGCGTGGCATGGTGGAGTTCCGTGACGTCACGTTCCGTTATCCGGCCGGACGCGAAGTGTCGATTGCATCGCTCGAGGCGTCAGGAGTCATGCAGGGAACCGACCCTGACTCCGATGTGTTGCGCGGTGTCTCGCTGCGAATCGAACCGGGAGAAACGGTCGCCCTGGTTGGTGCGAGCGGAGCCGGCAAGAGCACGCTCGCGTCGCTGGTGCCGCGCCTGTACGACGTGTCCTCGGGCAGCGTTGCGATCGATGGACACGATGTGCGCGCGTTGACGATGGAATCGTTGCAGGCCGCGATCGGTGTCGTGGCACAGGATCCGCATCTATTCCACGAGTCGATCGGCGACAACCTGCGGTACGCCAAGCCCGGTGCAACCGATGCGGAATTGCGCGCAGCATGCGAAGCGGCGCGCATCATCGACACCATCGACGCGTTGCCCGATGGTTTCCGAACCGTCGTGGGTGAACGCGGTTACCGAATGTCGGGCGGAGAAAAGCAGCGCCTTGCAATCGCCCGACTGTTGTTGAAGAATCCGGCGATCATGGTTCTCGACGAGGCAACGAGCCACCTCGACAACGAAAACGAAGCGGCGGTGCAGGCCGCACTCGACGAAGCACTGCGTGGTCGAACCGCGCTCGTCATCGCCCACAGATTGAGCACCGTGCGCTCGGCCGACCGCATCGTCGTCCTCGACCAGGGTCGCATCGTCGAGACGGGAACCCACGACGAGTTGATGGCCCGCGATGGTTTCTATGCATCGCAGGTGCGTGCCGGATCGGCCGAAGGAATTCTCTCGTGAGCCGCATCGTCGACGACACCGACGACGATTTCGACGACGATTTCGACGACATCGAAGACGCCGACGACGGTGTTGATGACGCGACGCTGAGCGTCACCGAGTTCGTGAAGCGTGTGAACCGTGTGTTGAGCCGCGAGTTCGGGTCGGGAGTGTGGGTTCAGGGCGAGGTCGTGAAGTGGCGGGTGGTCGGCCGCAACGCCTACTGCCAGTTGGTCGAGAACCAGGGTGGGAAGTCGATCGGCACACTCGATCTCTCCTTCTTCAACGACAATCTCTCCGGGGTGACGTCGCTTCTCCGTCAGCACCGTGTGGCCATGCAGGACGGCATCAAGGTGCGTGTCTTTGGTCGGCCCAATGTCTGGGACGCCGCAGGGAAGTTCAGCTTGGTCGTCACGTCGATCGACCCGCGGTTCACCCTGGGCGACATGCAGGCGACGCGTGACGAGCTGGTGAAGAAGCTGAAGGCCGCGGGTCTCTACGACGAGAACCGTCGGCGGACGTTTCCCGACGTGCCGCTTCGTGTCGGCATCATCACCAGCATCGGCACCGCTGCCTGGCACGACATCCTCAGCCGTTTCGAGGCTTCGGGGCTGCCGTTCCAGTTGAAGGTCGCAAACGTCCGGGTGCAGGGTGACGGCGCAGTGCCCCAGATCGTCGATGCAATCTGGGCTCTCGGTGCCCGCGACGACCTCGACGTCATCATGATGGTGCGTGGGGGAGGTTCGAAGACCGACCTCGCGTGTTTCGATGCCGAGGAGATTGCCGTCGCCATCGCACAGTCGCGGCTACCCGTCGTCACCGGGTTGGGTCACGAAATCGACGTGAGCATCGCCGACGAGGTCGCCTACAGGAACTACACCACGCCCACCGCGTGCGCGGCCGCGCTCATCGACCAGGTGCAGGGAATGATCGACGGGGCCGAGGGTGCTTGGCAGGCGATCGCGCGGCAGTCGAGGTCGCTTCTCGAGGTCGCCGAATCGAAGATTCTCGAGCGCGCGGCCGACATCCGCACGAACGCCGTCGGTGCGATCGAACGGTCGAACACGAGGCTTGCGCTGACGGCACAACGCATCGTCGCGCGGCCGGTCGTGGTGCTGGGCACCGCCGAACAGTCATTGTCGACGTTCGAGGCGCGTGCCCGACTTCTCGATCCGGTGAACACGATGGCCCGCGGCTGGAGCATCACGAAGGCGGTCGACGGCACCACCCTTCGGTCGGTCACCCAGGCGAAAGTCGGCGATGCGTTGGTGACGACCCTTGCCGACGGCACAATCACAAGCACGGTGAAAGAAAAGGACGAAGCGCATGGCTGAGACAAAGAAAGCCGGGAAGACCAAGTCGGGCAACGACGACTCCGTCGAGTCGCTGGGCTATGCCGAAGCCGTGTCGGAACTCGAGGAGATTCTCGATGGACTGGAATCCGACACCGTCGATGTCGACGTTCTTGCCGACAGGGTCAAGCGCGCCGCCGCGCTGATCAGACACTGCCGCTCGAAGATCGGCGACGCCCGACTTCACGTCGAGCAAGTCGTCGGTGAAATCGATGCCAAAGGCTGAGATCCCGCCGTTCGTCGGCGAACTGGCGCGGGCGGTCGAATCCCAACTCGCGCACGTCATCGACGCGGAGCAAACGCGGTGGGTGAGTGAGAGCCCGGATCTTTCGGTCGTGTTCGACGAGATACGCGGACTCGTACTGGGTGGGGGAAAGCGCATACGACCCGCGTTCTGTCTTCTCGGGGCTCTTGCAGTAGCAGGATCACAAACCGCTGAAGTCGTTCGGGCAGGTACGGCTCTCGAATTGCTGCATGCGATGGCGCTGTTCCACGACGATGTCATCGACGGGTCGCTGTCGCGTCGTGGTCGCCAGACGACACACGTGCGTCAGATGAGCTTGCACCGTGACAACACGTGGGCCGGCGATGCGTCTCGGTTCGGTGACGGGGTGGCGATTCTCGTCGGGGACCTCGCGTACGTTCTTGCCGATCAACTGATGGAACCGATGAATGCCCGTGTTCGTGGGACGTGGTCGCAGATGCGCATCGAGGTGAACATTGGCCAATACCTCGACGTTCTTGGTTCGGCGCGTCGGGATTTCACCGCCGCCACGGCTTCCCGCATTGCACTCTTCAAGACGGCGAAGTACACCGTCGAGAGACCCCTGCACATCGGTGCTCTCATCGCCGACCCATCGGTTGGTCAGCCCGCGCTCGACGTCCTCACCCGGTTCGGGGTGTCGCTCGGCATTGCGTTTCAGATGCGAGACGACGTCCTTGGGGTGTTCGGTGAGCCGAACGTGACGGGCAAGCCGGCGGGTGACGACCTGCGCGAGTCGAAACCAACGGCACTCGTGGCGGCTGCTCTCTCGGAAGCCACCCCGGCACAGCAGGAGATACTCGGCCGAATCGGCTCTCCCGACCTCGACGCCGTGACCGTCGACGAGATGCGTCGGATCATCATCGAGACGGGTGCGCTTGCCGAGACCGAAGCAAGAATCAACCGTCTCGTCGACGATGCCATCGACGAACTCGCGGCACTGTCGCTCGGCGGCGACGTCCGCACGAAGTTCGTCGAGCTCGCCCATGCCGTCGCATGGCGCGACGCGTGACATACCATCGAAAGCGATGATTCTCCGCGGACGCCTCCAGTGGTCGCTTGCTGCCGGGATGTTGATCTTTTCGAGTGCGGCCGTCGTGGCGTCGATCGTCGCGGGCGATGACGAATCATCCATTCCGACAACGACAACATCGTCGACATCGAGCACGGTTGCGGCGTCGACCACCACGACGTCGGCACCACCGTCGGAGTACACGGTCATGCCCGGGGAATCGGTGTTTGCGATCGCGCAGAAGTTCAACCTCGACATGCAAGAAATCATCGACTTGAACGGGTTGGACGACCCCGACAAGGTGAACGCCGGCGACGTGCTGAAACTTCCCTCCGCCACGGGTTTCGTTGCGGTGATTCCCAACACCACCGCGAAGCCCTAGCGCCTTACACTGGTTCCATGGCAACCACGTTCTGGCCGACGCTCGAGCACTGGTCGGTGAAGATTCCGCTGCACAGCGGCCACTACAGAATGCCGGTTCTCGACGAAAGTGGATTCGTCGCATTGAAGCCCATCGGGTTCAACGTTCCTTCGGTCGAGTGGGAGTCGCTCGAGTACATGGACTGGAAGAGTGGCGGCGACACCAACTTTGCGCCGATCGCGTCGGCGGATGGTGAACTCGAGTGCCGTGGATTCTGGGACAAGGGCAAACCCGACAAGGGCGCGATGTTCACGTCGAACGCGGTCAAGTCGCCGACACTGGCGAACTACGTGCAGGGAACCGGAGCCAACTTCGGGCGCGTACGGGTCATCAAGCTCGAGCCACAAGACCGCGACACCGCCATCCGCTCGATTCATCGCGACGACAACAACCGCCTGAATCCGGAGAACGAAGGCTGGATCGTGCGCAGTTGGGTCGAACTGACCCACAGCCCCGACAGCTACATGCTGCTGATGGACAACGATGCAGACGGCCTTCCTGACCCGTCGACGGAACGTCGTGTTCCACTGCCGCAGGGCGCGCGCTTCGTCGTCGACACCCAACGTCTGTGGCACGTGGTCGTTCACAACCACAACTTCCCGCGCTACGCCTTGATCACCAGCTTCGAATCCACCCCCGCCTTCGCGAGTTGGGTCGACCGCGAACGCCTATAGGCGGATCGCGCAGATATCCCGCGAACGCCTCTAGCTATTTGCGACGGGCTGCTGCGATGTGGGCGATTTCGCCCATGATGCGCGAGATGTCGAAGTCTTTCGGTGTGTAAACAGCGGCGATGCCGCTGCTGCGCAGATACTCGCGGTCGTCTTCGGGAATGATGCCGCCGACGATGACTGGGGTGTCGAGTCCCTCGTCTTTCAGCAACTTCAAGACTTCGGGAACGAGCGACAGATGCGACCCCGACAGAATGGAGAGTCCGATGACATCGGGGTCCTCGTCGCGTGCGCTTGCAACGATCTGCTCGGGCGTCAGACGAATGCCGCTGTAGACGACCTCCATGCCGGCATCGCGGGCGGCCACTGCGATCTGCTCGGCGCCATTCGAGTGTCCGTCGAGGCCGGGCTTGGCGACGAGAAACTTCGGGGGTCCGCCGGGGATGCTCTTCACAAACTGGGCAACGTCGGCAAGTTCCGCGGTGCGGCGACCAAGTGCGGCGGCGACGCCGGTGGGCGCGCGGTATTCGCCGAAGATCTCGCGCAGTGCCCCGCCCCATTCACCGGTGGTGCCACCCGCCTTGGCGAGTGCGATCGACGGCGGGACGATGTTCATTCCTTCGGCTGCCGCTTGGCGCAGTTCGCGCAGGGCGGCTTCGACCGCCGCATTGTCGCGGGCCGAGCGCCACGTGTTGGTATCGGCGATTGTCTCGACCTCGACCACGGGGTCGACTTTCAGGATGTTGCCCTCGCCACCGAGCGGGGAGTCGGTGGTCTCGGTGTACTTGTTGACACCGACCACCACTTGGTCGCCGGTTTCGATGCGTCGTGTGCGCTCGGCCATCGATGCAACGAGACGCCCCTTCAATTCTTCGATGGCTTCGAACGCACCGCCGAGAGACAGGATCTCCTGCAGCTCGGCCCATGCGGCGTCGCGAATTTCTGCGGTTCGCGACTCGACGACTTTCGAGCCGTCGAAGATGTCGGCATGTTCGAGAAGGTCGGTTTCGAATGCGAGTACTTGTTGCATGCGCAGTGACCACTGCTGATCCCACGGACGGGGCAGACCGAGAGCCTCGTTCCATGCGGGCAACTGGACCGATCGTGCACGAGCCTTCTTCGACAAGGTGACGGCGAGCATCTCGAGGACGATGCGCTGCACGTTGTTTTCGGGTTGGGCCTCGGTGAGGCCGAGTGAATTGACCTGCACGCCGTAGCGGAAGCGTCGGGCCTTTGCGTCGGTGACGCCGTAGCGCTCGAGGCCGATGCGGTCCCACAATTCGGTGAATGCGCGCATCTTGCACATCTCGTCGACGAAACGGATGCCGGCGTTCACGAAAAAGGAAATGGACCCGAATACCTGGGCGAACTGCGATTCTTCGACCTGACCACTTGCCCGCACGGCGTCGAGAATGTCGATTGCGGTGGCCAGTGAGTACGCGATTTCCTGTACCGGGGTCGCACCGGCTTCCTGCAGGTGGTACGAGCAGACATTCATCGGGTTCCACTTCGGTGCGTTGTTTGCACACCACGCCACCATGTCGACGATGAGCCGCTTCGAAGGTGCCGGCGGGAAGATGTAGGTACCGCGTGAGAGGTATTCCTTCACGATGTCGTTCTGCGTGGTCCCGCGAAGGGCCGCACTCGCTGTGCCCTGTTCCTCTGCGTTCGCAACGTAGAGGGCGAGAAGCCATGCCGCGGTTGCATTGATGGTCATCGAGGTGTTCATTTGTCCCGGCGGAATTCCGTCGAGCAACGTGCGCATGTGACCGAGGTGGGCGACGGGAACACCGACCTTGCCGACTTCGCCCCGGGCCAACACGTGGTCGGGGTCGTAGCCGGTTTGGGTGGGCAGGTCGAAGGCGATGGAGAGACCCGTTTGGCCCTTGGCGAGGTTGGTGCGGTACAGCTCGTTCGAAGCCTTCGCAGTGGAGTGACCCGAATACGTTCGCATCAGCCATGGTTCTTCGCGGCGAGGTTCTTCGCGGCGGGGTTCTTCACGACGGGTATCGGCGGTCATGGGACAAGTCTCACGCGTTGATCACGAATTCCCAACGGCCGCGCCCAGTAGCTGCAGGTACTCGGTCCGCGGGATCTCGACCACACCGAGCGAGGCCAGGTGTGGAGTGCTCCATTGCACGTCGAGAAGCCTCATCCCAGAGGCCCGCATGGTGGCGACCAGATGCATCAGAGCAACCTTGCTCGCGTCGCGCTGCAGATGGAACATCGACTCCCCGGCGAAAAAGGCGCCGACCCGAACCCCGTAGAGACCGCCCACGAGGTGACCATCGGAGTTGTAGGCCTCGACCGAGTGGGCCCACCCGAGGCGATGAAGTTCCTCGTAGGCCGCGATGAACTGGCGCGTGATCCAGACTCCTTCGCGCGACGGCGAAGCGCACGAACGGATGACGTCACCGAATCGCGAGTCGATGCGCACGTCGTAGCGCCGCGCACTCTGGCGCATCGACCGCGTGACGCGCAGGCCGTCGAGGGGAAGCACGCCGCGGGAGGCGGGCGACCACCAGCCGATCTGTCTGTTCGTGCGACCGATTCCCATGGGGAAGAGTCCCGAGGTGTACGCCCTCACGAGGGTGGCGGGTTCGAGGTCGGCGCCGGCCGCAACGAGGTCGTCGTGCGACCACGCTTCGGGAGGCGGAAAGTCCCAACGACTCTCGCCCACGGGCACCGGCGTTGCGTCCCATGACACGACGCCTTTCTAGTACGAAACCCGATGCCTCGATCGGTACGTCACCACGCAGAATCAATACGTGTGGAATCCGCGACCCGTTTTGCGTCCGAGATGACCGTCGGCCACGAGGCGGACGAGCGTCTCGGCCGGTGCATCGGCGGGATTGCCCGATGCCTCGTGCAGGGTGTGCAGGATCGACAAAGACGTGTCGAGACCGACGAGGTCGAGCAGTGCGAACGGCCCCATGGGGAAATTGCAGCCACCCTTCATTGCGGTGTCGATGTCGTCCATCGATGCCGTACCGCGCTCCATCATCTTGATCGCGTTGTTGAGGTACGGGAAGAGAAGCGCATTGACGATGAAGCCGGCATCATCCCGCACGTGGACCGCATCCTTCTCGCACGACGCGACGAATGCCGCTGCGGTATCAATGGTCTCCTGTGTCGTGGCGTCGCCGCGGATGATTTCAACGAGCGGCAAGGTGGTTGCCGGATTGAAAAAGTGAATGCCACATACGCGATCCGGATGAGCCGTGGTTGCGGCGAGTGCGGAAACCGACAGAGTGCTGGTGTTCGTCGCCAGAATCGCCGCATTCGAGACCACCGCGTCGAGTTCACGGAGAAGCGCAACCTTTGAATCCATGTCTTCGACGATCGACTCGAGAACGATCGAACAGCCGGACAACGCCGAGACTTCCGTCGTCGTGGTGAGTCGTGCAAGAGCCCGGTCGCGAACCGGGGCGTCGAGCTTGCCGCGCTCGACGCGACGGTCGAGGCTCTTCGCCACACGGGTGGCTACGTCGGTTGCACCCCGCGTCGATCGCGAACGCACGACGACGTCGTGACCCGCCAGCAATGCGACCTCGGCGATTCCCGCCGCCATGATTCCTGAACCTACGATGCCGAGAGTGAAAACGCTGGGCGACAACATGGAGAAACTCTAGTTACTCATGGGTAACTTATGCAAGGGTCGGGCTGTCCGCTCGACGTTCCCTGTCTAGGGTGAACCTGTGACCCCCGCAGATCCCCTTGAATTCGCCATGCACCCGCGCCGCCACGTGGCCCTGCAGACCGCCCACAACTTTCGGGATCTCGGCGGCTACCCGACCCTCGACGGCCGGTCGACCAAGTGGGGTGTCGTGTACCGGTCGGATGCCCTCTACAGCCTGAGCGACGCCGACTGGGCAGTGCTCGAGGCGCGCGGACTGCGCCACGTCATCGACCTCCGCTCGACGAACGAATGGGAAACCCGCGGACGGTTCCGTGACGATCTGTATCCGGTGACCGTGCACCATTTTCCGGTCCTCGACATTCCGTGGGCTGATGACGACACGCCCGACGTCGACACGGCGTACGAATTCTTGCTGTGGGCGTATCCCGAAATGATCCGCAAGGGCGGTCACCGGCTTGCCGCTGCAGTCGAAACGGTTGCATCGGTCGACGAACCGGTCGTCTTCAACTGTGCCGCGGGGAAGGATCGCACGGGCCTCGTGGCGATGCTGATTCTTTCGAGCCTCGGCGTTCCCGACGACGTCGTCGTTGCCGACTTCGAATTGAGCAACGACGGCCTGGGTCGATTGCGCGCGTGGGCCGAGTCCCACGACTCGAACTTGAAGGAGCGTCTCGGCAATGCGCCAGCAGCGTTTCTCGACGCCGACGGCCGGGCGTTGCGCGACTTGATGTCACGCTGGGCGGGCGAGCACGGATCAATTCGGGAGTTCGCCCACTCGCTCGGCGTCAGCCAAGAGGCAATGGACAAACTGCGCGCACGTTTGCTCGACTGATTCTCCGCTCGGGGCGGAGAATCAACTCATCAGGATTCGACGATCGTGACGCTGTTGACCGAAACGGTGCGACTCGGCGCACCGCCCAGGTCACCTTCGCCCGAATTGAGGGCGAGGATTCCCTTGACCACGTCGAGTCCCGACGTCACCTTGCCGAAATTGACGTACGTGCCCTGTGAGTCGAGGAGCGATGCGTTCGGGCCGGTGACGAAGAACCACTGACCGCCGGCGCTGTTCGGCTCCATCGTGCGGGCCATCGCGAGGTCACCCTCGACGTACTTGTAGCCGTTGCCCTCGTCTTCGATGGTGTAGCCGGGGTCGTCGGTGTTGGTGAGTCCGCCACCCTGGATGATGTCGATCGACGGATCGGTACGGAAGATGGTGGTGCCGTCGTAGTACTTGTAGCGGGCGAGCACGACGAAGTTGTTGACGGTCTTCGGGGTCTTCGCGGTGTCGAGCGCGACTTCGACCTTGCCCTCGGACGTGTCGAGGATGGCGGTGTATGACTTCGCCGCGTCGATGCACATCGGTGGTGCTTTTTCGAACTTCGTGACGCGTTCTTCCGTGCCGTCGGTCTTCGGGCATGCGGTGTCACCGGAGATTGTCTTGCCGGGGACGGTGGTGGCGGGAACCGTCGGTGCGGTCGAGTCGGCAGTTGCGCCCTCGGGCACCGTCGAGCCGCCGAGGAGGTCGGTCACATCTTCGACGAGTTGATCGTCGCTCGGTCCCGAGTCGTCACCGGCGAAGACGTTGACGATGAGGAAGAGGGCAAGGATGACGGCCGGAATTCCGATGCCGAATTGGAGCCCGCGCTTTTTCACCTTCGCCCGACGCTGCTGTACGGCGAGCTCGGTGAGACGTTGCTGACGGTTGGTCTTTTGGCGTTCGCGCTTTTCGGTGCCCACGGGTTCCGCAGGTTAGCCGTGCCCCGATAGCGTTTCGCATCTGTGGCAGTAGTGGTCCAAAAATTCGGCGGAACATCGGTGGCCGATCCCGAGCGCATCAAGGCGGTGGCCGAGCACGTGGCCTACACCAAGCGCCACGGCAACGATGTCGTCGTCGTGGTTTCGGCCATGGGGAAGACCACGGACAACCTCATTTCACTCGCCAACCAGGTTTCGTCGACCCACCCGGGTCGCGAACTCGACATGCTTCTCACCACCGGTGAGCGCATTTCGATGGCACTCGTCTGCATGGCGCTTGCCGACATCGGAATCGATGCGGTGTCGTTCACCGGCAGCCAGGTCGGCATCATCACCGACACCGTCCACACCAAGGCAAAGATTCTCGAGGTGAAAGGTGACCGCCTGCGCGAGGCGCTCTCGGCCGGCAAGGTCGCGGTCGTCGCCGGATTCCAGGGCGTCAGCACCGAGCGGGAAATCACAACCCTCGGGCGCGGCGGCTCCGACACCACCGCCGTCGCGCTTGCGGCGGCTCTCAATGCCGACGTCTGCGAGATCTACACCGACGTCACCGGTGTGTTCACCGCCGATCCGCGCATCGTTCCGCAGGCCCGCAAGTTGCAGCAACTCGACTTCGAAGAGATGCTCGAGATGGCCGGAGCCGGAAGCAAGGTTCTCGCACTCAGGTCGGTCGAGTTCGCGCGCAACCACAACGTTCCGTTGCACGTGAGGTCCAGTTTCACGTGGGAGACGGGAACGTGGGTTCTTGACCGCAGTGCACAGATTTCGTCGAAGGAGACAGCGATGGAAGAGCCAATCATTTCGGGTGTCGTCCAGGACACGGGCGAATCGAAGATCACGGTCGTCGGCGTCGCCGACAAACCCGGAATTTCGGCCGCCCTGTTCGAGCCGCTCGCCGCCGCCAACATCAACGTCGACATGATCGTGCAGAACACCTCGAAAGACGGACGCACCGACATTTCGTTCACCGCACCGAAGGCCGACCTGAAAAAGGCCCTCGAGATCGTGAACGGTGTGGCCAAGGAAATCGGTGCCAACGACGTCACCCACGTTGAATCCGTCGCCAAGATCTCGCTCGTCGGAGCCGGCATGCGCACGAGCCCGGGCATCGCGGCGAAGATGTTCCGCGTTCTCGCCGCCGCGGGCGTGAACATCGAGATGATCTCGACCAGCACGATTCGCGTGTCGGTGGTGGTTGATGCGGCAAGCACCGAGACGGCGTTGCGGGCCCTCCACACTGCGTTCGGTCTCGACAGCGGCCAGGCCTACTCGGCACCACTGCCCGAACGGAAGTAAGGCCCGACGCAACCCCGTCGGCAATACTGAACCAATGGCCCGTCGGCGTGCACAGCTCGTTCCGTGGCGCGTCGCCGGAGGGGTGGCCGACGAACACGCAAACGCCGATGCCGTCGTTCGCGAAACCGGCTGGGTCTTCAACAACGAAACAGGGGACGACCTGACCCTCAGTGACTTCGTCATGTCGGGCAACAAGGAAGTCAACGCCTACATGCGGGTGTTCGGCATGAACGACCTCGACACGAACAGCCTGTCGATCCTCGAGATCGGTTCGGGAATCGGGCGAATGACGTCTCGTTTCACCAAACGGTTTGCTTCGGTGATTGCTGCCGATGTCGACGCGGCTTTCCTCGAACGGTGTCGCGAGACCGTTGCACGCCACGGCGAACCGGACAAGCTGCGCACGGTTCACGTTGCCGACGGACATTCGATCGGCGTGCCATCCGATTCCGTCGACGCGGTTTTCTCGTACATCACCCTGCAACACTGCGCCCACGAAGATGCACTGCAATTGACGTCCGAAGCGCTGCGGATCGTGAAGCCGGGTGGCACGGTGATGTTGAACTACCGCACGTGGGTGCCGGCAGACGTCGTTCTCCAACCCGCCGGCACTTTGGTGCGTGCGCTGTGGAAGACGAAGTTGGTCGGCCCGCGCATCGCGCGCCAACGGTGGGCCACGCGTCTTGGCTGGCAGGCAAACCGTGTCGCGGTCGACGAGGTGCTTTCCCTCGTGTCGCAGAGCGGTCGTTCGTGTCGCGAGGTGTTGGTGTTCCACAATCCATCGCGACGGAATCTGCTTGCATCGTCGCCCGCCACCGTGGGCGGAGCACGACCCGAAGAGAGACCACTGCCACGGGCCAACAAGAGCCACTGGTGGCTAATTCTCAGGCTTTCGTAGAGACCGCGGCGATAACCTGCCGCCCATGCGCGTAGGAGTCGTCGGAGCAACGGGCCAGGTGGGTGGCGTCATGCGCACCCTTCTCGAAGAGCGAAATTTTCCGGTCACGGAGATGCGCTATTTCGCATCTGCTCGATCCGCCGGCTCGAAACTGAAGTGGAAAGGCGCCGACATCACCGTCGAAGACGCCGCCTCGGCCGACTTGTCCGGTCTCGACGTCGCACTCTTTTCCGCTGGCGCGACGTCGTCGCGCGAACTTGCTCCGCGGTTCGCGGCAGCAGGTGCCATCGTCATCGACAACTCGTCGGCGTGGCGCATGGACCCCGAGGTGCCGCTCGTGGTGTCCGAGGTGAATCCCGAAGAGGTGCGCAATGCGCCGAAGGGCATCATCGCCAACCCGAACTGCACCACCATGGCGGCGATGCCGGTACTCATGCCGCTGCACCGCAAGGCCGGTCTCGTGCGTCTCGTGGCCAGCACCTATCAAGCAGTCAGCGGTGGCGGTCTGGCCGGAGTCGAAGAACTCGACACACAGGCTGCCGCGGTGATCGCCGGTGCGCGGGAACTCACCTACGACGGTGGTGCGGTGACCTACCCGCAACCGAAGAAGTTCGCCCGCCCCATTGCATTCAACGTGGTGCCCTTTGCCGGCTCGATGGTCGACAACGGAGAATTCGAAACCGACGAGGAAATCAAGCTGCGCAACGAGAGCCGCAAGATCCTCGGGATTCCCGACCTGCGTGTTTCGGGTACGTGCGTCCGCGTACCGGTGTTCACCGGTCACTCGCTGTCGATCAACGCCGAGTTCTCGCGCGACATCACCGTTGCCGAAGCAACGCAGATCCTCTCCGATTCGCCCGGGGTGAGTGTCGTCGACATTCCGAACCCGCTTCTCGCTGCCGGTGCCGACCCAAGCTACGTGGGTCGCATTCGTCAAGACCGTTCCGTCGATGGCAATCGCGGTCTTGCGTTGTTCGTCTCGAACGACAACCTGCGCAAAGGTGCGGCGCTCAACGCGATACAGATCGCGGAGCTACTCATCTAAAACTCTCGTCGGCTCCGTTGGGGCGACGGAGACATGGTCGTCGGCTCCGTTGGAGCGACGGAGACATGGTCGGGGTGACAGGATTTGAACCTGCGGCCTCGTCGTCCCGAACGACGCGCGCTACCAAGCTGCGCCACACCCCGTGTGATGCGGGGGTGAGCCTATCGGGCGATTTCTTTCGCGGCGCGCTGCAGACGTAGTGCGTCGAGTGGCTTGACAAGGTAGGCCTCGCAACCGCTGCGCTTGGCCATCTGTGCATCGGCATCGCGGTCGAGCAGCATGAGTACCGGGATGTGCGGCAGGCGACCGCCCGTTTCGTCGAGGCGAAGGTTCATCGTCACGGCCATGCCTCCCATGGATCCGATCTGCGAGTCGAGGACCGCGAGATCGGGCGTGCGCGCAGTGACCGCATCGGTGACGTCGCGGCCGTTGGTGCAGACGGTGAAGGAAGTTTCGGGAGACCCGAGAGCCGCGACCACTTCGTCGAGAACCCACTGGGCATCGGTGGCAACCAGAATGTGCACGTCTGCGACTCTAGTCCGCGGCTCCCAGAACCGACCCAAGTCTGCGAATGGCGGCAAGGGTGTCGTGCCGCTCGTCGAGCAACTCGGGGACCAACTCGACACGGATCCACGGAGTTTCGGCCAGGCGGCTGCGCAGTGGCGCAAGGGTCGATTCTTCGGCGGCGCGTTCGGCCACCAACTCGCCGAGGTTCTCGCGCATCGGGTCGGGCACGTCGAGTGCGACATCGTCGGGTGAGCCGAAGTCCGGCATCAGACGGTTGGCGACAACGAGCGAGGTGGCAACACCTTGTGACTCGAGTTGATCGATGAAATAGGTGGCCTCGGCGACCGGCTCGGCTTGAGCGCTGGTGACGACGACGTATGTCGTCGTCGACTCGTGGAGCACCCGGTCGACGTCGTGGGCGCGTTGACGAAAACCGGCATCGAGTCCTTGAAAAGCACGGAAGAAGGCGAGAGCGTCGTCGAGCGCCTGTGCGCCGACCACGCGCGCAATGGTGCGCAGTACCGGTTGACTCACCGCGTTGACCGCGCGGAGTCCAAGCGACGACGGAGCGATGACGATGCGATAGAGCGGGTGGTCGATGAACCGACGCAGGCGCGCGGGTGCACTGAGAAAGTCGAGAGCCTGGCGCGTAGGCGGTGTGTCGACGACGACGAGGTCGAACCGGTCGTCCCCGTGGAGTTCGTAGAGCTTCTCGGCCGCCATGTATTCCTGGGTTCCCGAAAGAGCTCCCGAGATGTTTCTGTAGAAGAGGTTCGAACGAATGCGCTCGGCCTGATCGGCGCTCGGGCTGTATCGATCGACGAGGGCGTCAAAGGTCGAGCGAGTGTCGAGCATGAGAGCCCACAGTTCGCCGCGCGCCCCATTGAGGGGAATCCGCACGGGATCGTTGCCGATGGGTCGTCCGGCACCGAACCCCAGTGCGTCGGCAAGGCGCTTTGCCGGGTCGATTGTCACGACCGCCACACGACGCCCGTCGAGCGCAGCTTGTGCGGCCATCGCAGCCGAAACGGTGGTCTTCCCGACACCGCCGCTTCCCGCAACGACGACGACTCGCGAGCAGGCGAGGACCGAGTCGAGAACGCCGCCGGTCATGGCCCGTCCGCGGATTCGGGCAGCCGCTCGATGGCGGCGAGGAGTTGTGTCGCGCGGTCGTCGATCGTCGCCGCGGTGTCGAGGGGAAGGCGCAACTGTGCCAACGGAAGTCGACGCTCGAGATCGGCGACACACCGCGAGTGTCCGTCGATTCGCGTGTTGCGAAAGCGGGCCGCTCGCACGACACCTGAGTCTTCGTCGGTTGCCGATGGAACCGGAATGTTCTCGTGGTCATCGACGCGGTTCACGACGATGGGAGCGAGGCGCACACCGATGTCCTCTTCGAGAGCGAAAGCAGTTTCGACGGCTTCGTTCACCGGTGTGGGTTCGGGAATGGTGACGAGAACGACCTGGCACCGGCTTTCGTCGTTCAGCATCGCGAGCACGTCGTTCGCCTGTTGTCTGATGGGGCCGACGACAACCGACTCGGCGAGCGCGCGCGGCGTGCGCAACATCGTGAGGGCGTGGCCCGCGGCGGGACCGTCGACCACGATCACATCGGCAACCTTGCTGCGTTCGAGCTGCTTCACCTTGCCGAGAACCAACAGGTGATCGATACCAGGTGACGCCGAAGCAACGACGTCGACGATTCCCGACGAGATGAGACGACGTGAAATTCGTCCCAAGCCCGATCGATCGAGGTATTCGGCAAGCGCCTCGGCGGGCGTGATCGTCTGCGCTGACAGGCCCGCATCCGCGGTTCCGTCAAGCATCAACGGCTTTCCATCGGTTTCCACGAGGAGCGCGGTGAGGCCGAGACGACGGGCGGCCGTCACGAGGGCCGCGGCGACGGTGGATTTCCCAACACCGCCTTTTCCCGCAACAATGAAGACACGTGATGCGGACATGAAACGTCTCGGGTCCACTCAACCTCCGAATGGATCTGGCGAAAGGACAGGAATGCGAAAACTCATCTTGGCAGTCGCGCTGGCAGGTTGCGCATTCCTCGGTTTGGTGAGTGCGGCGGGAGCAGCAGAAGGCAGTGGCAACGAGGCCGCGGTTGCCGCAGCCGCCGAGTTGACACCCGTCGATGTCCAGGAAGTCAGTGGTCTTCTCGACGAGATCCAGGCCGACGCCATCGAAAAGGCGGTTGCACGCTCCGCCGATGCCGGTTCGCAGGCACTCATCTTGCAGGTGAACACCCGTGGCGCGGTGATCTCGCGCGACCGAATGGCCGAACTGCTCGAGAACGTAGCTGCGTCGCAGGTGCCCGTCGCGATTTGGGTCGGGCCGTCGGGTTCGCGGCTCTACGGCATGGCGGCCCAGTTGCTGGCGGCGGCCGACGTGACGGCGATGGCGCCCGGTTCGCGCATCGGAAAGATGGGAACTCCGGTGCAGGCCGACGGTGTCACGTTCGACTTCGGTGCGAGCACCGACCTGCTGCAGACCGACACCCTCGGCTTCTCCGACGCGCGCAAGACCGGTGCACTCAAGTTCGCCGGCAACGACGAAGGCGTGCCCGTTTTGAAGAACATGGTCTTCGCACTCGACGGGCTGAACGTCGACGGCAAGCTTCTCGACACGGTCGCGGAATCTCTCGACGGGTCGGGTCAGGTCGTGCGCGAAGCCACGACCGTGCGTTTCTTCAAGTTGGGTCTTTTACCGCGGTTGTTCCACACGGTGGCGAGTTCACCCGTGACGTACCTGCTTCTCGTGATCGGTTTGTCGCTGCTGATCTTCGAGTTCTTCACCGCAGGCATCGGCATCGCCGGTCTCGTCGGTGCGGTGTGCTCGGTCCTTGCGTGTTTCGGTCTCGCCGAGCTTCCGATCCGTGGAGTTGCCCTTGCGGCGATTCTGGTGGCGATGATCGCGTTCGCCGTCGACGTGCAGGTGGGGGTACCGCGATTCTGGACGGGTCTCGGTCTCGTCGTGTACGCGTTCGGTTCGTTGTTCTTGTTCCGCGACGTCGATGGTGCGACGTTGCGTCCGTCGTGGATCACCTTGTTGGTGGGCATCGGTGGGGCCGCCCTCACGTTCATCGTCGGAATGCCGTCGATGACACGCACGCGGTTCGGCACGCCGACGATCGGTCGTGACTGGATGGTCGGTACCCAGGGCATTGCAGTCGATGACATTGCTCCCGAGGGAACGGTGCGGGTGCACGAGGCCTCCTGGCGGGCGCGGACGAACCGTGCGACGCCCATCCGACAGGGCGACGCGGTCAATGTGGTGGCCATGGACGGGGTGACCCTTGAAGTCGAGCCCCTCGAGGGAGCGGCCAAGGATTACCGCGAGCGGCACTGAAAGCCCGAAAGTACGGCCTTTGCGGCCGTTTTGCGGCGGGATGAAAGGCCCTTGTCCAGTGGGACCCCCTGCCGTAAGGTGGGCTTTACATTTTGGAGGGGACAGTGGCGCTACGCCGCGAAGAAGAACAAGGCCGTTCGAGCCTTGCTTGGCAACGCCGAGCGAGGTGCAAGGGCGCGCTCGCCGAAGCCTTCTTTCCCCCTGTCCGGGTTGAAACCAAGGACGAACGCAATTATCGCGAGGCCCGCGCGAAGAAAGTGTGTTCAGCCTGTCCCGTCACCGAACAATGCCTCGCGCACGCGTTGAAGACCGGTGAAGTGCACGGCATTTGGGGCGGGATGAACGAAGTCGAGCGTCGCGCACTGCGTTCGCAGCCGTAACCGAATCACCCGATTCGTGGTCCTGCAATTCGCACGTCGCCACGACGACGCGTCACCCCTCGCGCATCGAGAGCCTCGATGAGTGGAATCGCATACTTGCGTGATGTGCCGAGCGCCTCGCGAAATTCACTCGCGCTGAAGCCGTCCGGTTTGGTTGCAAGAAGACGGCGCGCGACGGCGTGCGCCGCATCGATTGCAGAAATCGAAAAGTGAATCCCGTCGAGGTTGACGAGGCGTCCCGCCTGCGTGAGCCGGCGTAGTTCGTCGCGGTTGAATGCGCCCGCGTCGGGCGGTGTGAAGAGCGACGATTCGAATGCGTCGAGAAGCGGGCTGCGAACCTGTGTCGACGGAGCACGATCGGGTGCATAAAGACGTCCGTTCTCGATGACGGCGGACTCGGGGCGCAGCATCCGCGCGGCATGCCGCAAAGCCTCGGACAATCCGGAGACCTCGACCCCCTTGTCTCCCGACCCGCGCACGAGGTCGACCAACTCGCCGTGGGCGGCCGACAACCTCGCGGCACTGAAGATGACATCGTCGACGGTTGGCTCGTGGATCTCGCCCGTACGCAGGAATACTTCCCGTGTTCCCACGACGCCACGACGGTCGATCAAGTCGGCGACATCGGCGGTTGGTTCCGCACGGGAGATGCGCGATGCGGGGTCGACTTCGAGCACGATTCCTCCGGCAACGGTCTCGTCGCGTCCGGTTTCGCGCAGAATGAACCGATCGTGTGGCGCCAACGCAAGCGCACGTGGAAGAAAGACGCGGGCCGTGCCCGATTCGCCGGGTGCGATTTCTTCCGTCCGAATCAATCGGATCGTGACGGGAAGCTCTTCGGTACCGACGTAGAGGATGAAGTGTCCCCTTCGCGAAAGCGGGTGACGCAAACCCGGAAGCACGCGAAGCTCGGCATCGAAGGTCGCGGCGTACCACCACTGGTCGGGATGCACCACCTGATGTCCCCGTTCGATGTCGCCGTGGGCGACGCCCGTCAGATTGACGGCGAGCCGCGAGCCGGGCCGTCCGACTTCGACGTCGAGGCCACGGGATTGCAGACCACGAACCTTTGCCCGTCGGCCACCGGGTACCAGCTCGACCTCGTCACCCTTCTTCAACGGCGCATCGAGGAGCGTTCCCGTGACAATGGTGCCCGCACCTGCAGCTGCAAAGGTACGGTCGATCCACAGGCGTGCACGCGAACCGCCCCCTGAGGATCGCGACGGTAGCGATGCAACCGCCTCGCGCAACACCGCGATGGAGGTGTCGTCGTGGATGCTCGTGCGAATGATCGGTGCACCGTCGAGAAAGGAACCCGCGACGCGGTGACGAACCAGGGTTTCGACCTCGTCCACGGATTCGGACTCGACGAGGTCGCATTTGGTGATCGCGACGACACCGCGGGGGACTCCAAGAACGCGGAGGATCTCGAAGTGCTCCTCGCTCTGAGGCATCCACCCCTCACGGGCGTCGATGACGAAGAGACTGGCATCGATTCCGCCGACACCGGCCAGCATGTTGCGGAGAAACTTCACGTGGCCGGGCACGTCAATGAAGGACAGATCGTCGATGTGCGCGAAGCCGAGATCGATCGTGACACCACGACGTTTTTCTTCTTCGAGTCGGTCGGTGTCGACCCCCGTGAGGGCGAGGACAAGGGATGTCTTTCCGTGGTCGACGTGTCCCGCGGTTGCGATGACGGTCATGCCGTGGCGAGTGAGTTCAGGGAGTCGACAATGATGGAGTCGTCGTCGGTGGCGACCGAACGCAGGTCGAGCAGTGTCATGCTGCCGTCGCGTCGTGCGATGACCGGTACCGCGAGGTTGCGCAGTCGTGCGGTGTGGTCACCGTCGACTGCAATGGCAACCGAGGGAATTGCGGCTCCGGGCGTGCTGCCCGCACCGGGTAGTGCGACGGTGTCGACGATGCGCGCACCGAGTGACGTCGCGACGGTGCCGAGGACTTTCTCGGCGCGGACGCGCAGCGAGTCGAGCGACGACGTCGCCATCGCCCAGAAGGGGATTTCGGTGCACGCAGTCTTCGCAGCAAAGGAGAGAAGAATTCGTTGCAGTGCGATGAGTGTCTGACCGCCGGGACGCAACGCGCGCATCAAGGGGTGTGCGCGGCAGGCGGCAACGAGGTCGGCGCGTCCGGCGATGATCCCGCACTGGGGTCCACCCATCAACTTGTCGCCGCTGAACGTGACGATCGACGCCCCGTCGGCGATCACCTGCCGGGTCGCTGGCTCGCCGTGCAGCCACTGTGGTGGTGGCCCGTCGATCCACGGGCACCGCGCATCGAGGAGTCCCGATCCGATGTCGGAAACGACGGGAACACCGAGATTCGCGACTTCGGCGAGACCGGGTTGTTGGGTGAAGCCCTCGATGTGGAAGTTCGACGGATGCACCCGAAGGATGAGCGCAACGTCGTTGCCCCGCTTCGCGATCGCCTTTTCGTAGTCGGATGCGCGTGTTTTGTTCGTGGTTCCCACGTCGACGAGACGCGCCCCCGATTGTTCGAGGACTTCGGGAATGCGAAAGCCGCCGCCGATCTCGACGCTTTCTCCGCGTGACACCGCGACGTCACGTCCAGCCGCGAGTGCGGCGAGCACCAACAGAACGGCAGCGGCGTTGTTGTTCACGACGATCGCATCTTCGGCACCCGTGAGTTCTGCGAGCAATGTCGCGACGGCGGTTTGTCGTGATCCACGCGAGCCCGCCGAGAGGTCGAATTCGAGGGAAGTCGCCCGTACTGCTCCCTCGAAACCGAAGAACCCGGCTCCGATCGGTGCACGCCCGAGATTGGTGTGGAGAAGAACGCCGGTGGCATTGACGACCGGTTGGATGAGGGACCGCTCGAGACCACGGGCAAGGTCTCGCGCCTCGGCTTCGTAGTTCCCCGAACCCGCCACGGCGAGACGTGCACAGCGCACGACGAGAGCGAACGGCAGTGTCGAATCGGCTGCGACGACGCGGGCCAGGGTGTCGACGGACGGCGGACGCTCGCTCACGCGCGCCAACCTAATGGGCATCGCGAACGGTGGCTAGCCTGCGATGCAGTGGTTGTTTTCTTCCTCATCTTCGTGGCGCTCCCGCTGGCCGAGATCTACGCGCTCATCAAGGTGGGAGGGTGGCTCGGTGTCTTCCCCACCATCGCACTCCTGCTCCTGGTATCGGCCCTGGGTGCAGTTCTTGTCAAGCGCGAGGGCCTGCGCGTGTTGAAGCGCATGCAAGAACAGGTGATGGCTGGCAACATGCCGTCGAACGAGATTCTCGACGGGGTGTGCCTTCTGCTGGCGGGCCTCTTGCTCGTCGTACCGGGTTTCGTCACCGACGTCGTCGGGCTTCTGCTCTTGCTGCCCCCCTTCCGACTGTTGTTGCGCAGTGGGTTGAAGCGGCGTAATGGTCGAAAGTTGAAAGTGACCGCGACCTACAGCGGCCGAATCGTGAACGACGGTCGTGTGTACGACGTGCGCGGCACCTACGACAACAGCCGTGTGGGTGAGCCACCAAAGGAAATCGAACCGTGAAGCACCGCGCCTCGAACGACCGAGACATCCACGACGACGTACCGGTGAAGCCGGCGGCGACCGTGATGCTCGTCCGCGACGATGACACCACCCACGACATCGAAGTGTTCATGCTGCGTCGCACGCTGAAAGCGGTGTTTGCGGGGGGCATGTACGTGTTTCCCGGAGGCAAGGTCGACGACGTCGACGGCGGTGACCACATCGAACACCTCTGCGACGGCCTCACCGATGCCGAGGCGAGTCGACTGTTGCAACTGCCCGCGGGCGGGCTTGCCTACTGGGTCGCTGCCATCAGGGAGTGTTTCGAAGAGGCCGGGGTTCTTCTGGCTCGCCACGCCGCAACCGGAGAACCCGTGCGCTTCGACGACCCCGGCGTTGCCGAGCGGTTTGCCGACTACCGCCACCACATCCACGATGGCAGTCTCGGTCTCCACGAACTGTGCGACCGTGAGTCACTGCGTCTCGCGACCGACGCCATCCGCTACGTGAGCCACTGGATCACTCCGAAGGGAGAGGTGCGTCGCTTCGACACCCGGTTCTTCCTCGCGCGCGCACCGCAGGCGCAGGATCCGTTGCACGACGACGGTGAGACCATCGAAAGTCTCTGGGCGTCGCCGACCGAGGCTCTCGAGCGATTCAAGCGGGGCGAACTGGCAATGATTCCCCCGACGATTCGCAACCTGGAATTCCTGGTTCCGCACAACACCGCCGACGAGGCCCTTGCCGCGGCGATGAAGGTCGGCATTCCTCCTGCGATCATTCCGCGACTGCGCGTGAACGACGAGGGCAAGGTGACCGCGGTCGTGATGCCCGACGAGCCGGGCTACGACGAACTACCCGACTGAATCGGCGCGTCGTTCAACTGCGCGGTCGAATCGACACCGCAACACCATCGGTTTCGTCGCGGGCGCTGCACCCTGACATGGCCTCGAGAGTGACGGTTTGTTCTGCTAGACGGGCGGCGATCTCGTTGAAGATGCGGGATGCCTCGCCCGTTCCGTGGAGGGCAACCGGCTCGCCCGCATCACCGCCTGCGGCGACCGTTGGTTCGATTGGCACCTGGCCGAGCAGCTCGACACCGATCTCGTCGGCCAGAGCTTGCCCTCCACCAACGCCGAACAGCGGGTACGACTCGCCATGGTCACAGCGGAAGGTGCTCATGTTCTCGATGACACCCGCAACGCGAAGAAAGCTGCGACGGGCCATGTCGGCGGCGCGGATTGCGACTTTCTGGGCCGAGATTGCCGGCGTGGTGACGATGACCAAGTCGGTGCGCGGGAGCATGCGGGCGAGACCCATCTGAACGTCGCCGGTGCCGGGAGGCATGTCGATGAGGAGATAGTCGAGCTCGCCCCAGTGGACGTCGTTCAGGAACTGTTCGACCGCCTTGGTGAGCATGAGGCCTCGCCACATGAGTGCCGTGCTCTCGTCGTCGACGAGCATGCCCGTCGACACCACCTTGAGGAGACCTCGGCCGACGCGACGTTCGTTCGGCAGGATCATCGGCTTGTCGCGTCCATCGACACGTTCGGCCTGCAGGCGGTCGGGCATGCCGAGCATGCGGGGAATCGAAAAGCCCCAGATGTCAGCGTCGAGAACGCCGACGGTTGCACCGCGCATCGCGAGTGCGGCGGCGAGGTTCACCGTGACGGAACTCTTCCCGACGCCACCCTTGCCGCTCGCGATCGCGAGAACCCGTGCACCGAGCGGGACGGCGGTTTCAGTGGCGTTCTCGCGGGCGTTCCACCGCGCACGGGTCATGACGGCGCTGCGCTCGTCGGCGGTCATCTCGCCCCAATCGATGACGACCTTCGTCACTGCGGGATGGACCTGGAGTCGCGACTCGATATCTTTTTTCAACTGGGCACGCAGCGGGCACCCCTTGATGGTGAGTTTGAAGCCGATCGTGACGACCCCGTCGGCACCGACGCCAACGTCGCCCACCATGCCCAGATCGACGACGTTGTCGCCGAGTTCGGGGTCGATGACGGCCCGGAGGAGGTTGCGCAGCGCATCGGCCGTTGGCAGCGTGCCTGACGGAGCCCCGTCGGAGGGGTTTTTGTTAGGTGCGCTTTCCATGCCCCAAATGTATCGGTATCATTTTTCGCATGATCACTCTCACCGATGCAGCAGCAACGAAGGTCAAGCAACTGCTCGAGGCCGAGGGCGCAAACGACCTCGCCCTCCGCGTGGCGGTTCGTCCGGGCGGATGCTCGGGCTTCTCCTACGAGATGTACTTCGACGGCGACGTTGCCTCCGACGACACGCTGGCGACGTTCGGCGACGTCAAGGTGATCGTCGACCCCGCGTCGGCACAGCTCCTCGAAGGAGCGAGCCTCGACTACAAGGACGGTCTGCAAGAAGCCGGGTTTGCGATCAACAACCCGAACGCAACACGCACCTGCGGTTGCGGCAACAGCTTCAGCTAATTCCGTTGCGGGTGAACGCGGCCCGCACTTCGTCGGCATCGAAAATTGCGTCGAGTCGATCCGTGAGTTTTCCCGTTGTGTCCGTGATGAAGAGTGCCGGCTCGTACGTCATGTTGTACGACGTCACCGCGGTCGCCGGAGTCGCTGCGGTTCGGTCGGTGTAGATCTCGGCGTGGATGAACGTCACTGCGTCCCTCACTTTTTCCCGCACTTGGAGAATCGCATCGAGGGCCGGTGAACAGGTGCCCGTTTGGCAGTACGCGGGGGTGCCGAGGAGGTAGGCGACCGGTTTGCCCATCGTCAACGCGTCGCGAAGCGACACATCGTGCAGAGGGCACGCCGGTTCGCGCGTGCAGATCGGGTCGACGTCGCGCGCATCGGCCGTCGTCGGTGTGTCGACCGGCGGAAGCGGGTCGCCGACGAGGGGAACCGTGACTTCCTCGCGGTCGACCACTTGGATCGAGGCCCCGGGTTGGTCGCTACCGACAAGATTCACAACGTAGATGCCGGGCGCGTCGACTGTGAGTTCGAGGGGCCAGTACGGCTGGGGGAGATTGGTGGTGTGGGACTCCACGACGAATGGGTCGTCGTAGCCGATGCCGTTGCCGTCGATGTCGGTGATCAAGAAGCTGAGTGTCTCGGGAATCGCCGTGGTCGAGTCGGCGGTGAGAACACCACTCGAGTCGGCGAGT
This sequence comes from Acidobacteriota bacterium, assembly GCA_018970175.1. Classification (GTDB taxonomy): domain Bacteria; phylum Actinomycetota; class Acidimicrobiia; order Acidimicrobiales; family Ilumatobacteraceae; genus F1-20-MAGs119. The sequence continues at coordinate 62,010 of JAGWWV010000005.1, read as the reverse complement.
GAGAACGGCAGCCTCAGTCGACCCGGCACGAGGATGTCGCCGGGAAATCTTTTGACGAGGTTGATTCCCGCCAGATCGGCCGCACCACCACTGCTTCCGCCGCCGCACGCGGCGAGGATCTGGGGGGCGAAGAACGTGGCCGCGCCGGCTCCGAGACCACGTGCGAGAAACCGTCGTCGCGACAGGCCAGCCGTGCGAGAGACATTCTCCATGTCCGAACTATAAGGTTGCGGTATGGCAGCGAAGAAGACCGTGACCAAGAAAACAACGGCAAAGAAATCATCGGCAAAGAAAGCCGTGAAGAAGACGTCCGCAAAGAAAGCCACGAAGAAAACGAAGGCACCGAAGGCCGCCGCACCGGTTGGTCCGTACACGCCGGTTGTGCGCGCGGGTGATTGGGTCATCGTGTCGGGCCAACTGGGTTTGAAGGACGGCGTGCTCGCCAAGGGCGTTGCCGCACAGACCGCACAGGCAGTCGTGAATCTGAAGGCCCGGCTCGCCGAGGCGGGAGTCACGATCAACGACGTGAAGAAGACGTTGTGTTTCCTCACCGACATGGACACGTTCCCCACCTTCAACGAGGCCTACGTCGCGGGATTCGGCAAGAGCCGACCGGCGCGCAGCACGATCGGCGTCGCATCCCTTCCGTTCGGCGGCCAGGTCGAAATCGAAGCCTGGGCCTACAAGCCTGTACGGTGAGGGTCATGCCGGGCGCAATCATTCTCGTTATCGCACTGCTCGCGTTCCCCGTCATTGTCGGGTTGTCGACGGCCGCAATCGCGGCCGTGCTTGGACACCTCCTGTACAAGGACGGTGAGGTGCGTCACGCCGACAGCGAACTGCTCGACCTGAACGTGTAACCGTGCCGCGCGCCGACCTTCTGGTGCGCAATGCGCGTCTCGTTGCCACGGTCGATGCGCAACGTCGCGAACTCCCCGGCGGTTGGATTGCCGTCACCGATGGTTTGGTGTCTGCGGTCGGCGCGTCGACCGACACACCGCCCGAGGCGGACACCGTCATTGATGCGACCGACTGTCTTGTGACTCCGGGTCTCGTCAACACCCATCACCACCTCTACCAGAACCTCACGCGGGCCTACCCGCCCATGACCAACGCCGCATTGTTCGGTTGGCTGAAGACGCTCTATCCGCTGTGGGCGGCAATCGACGAAGAAGCCGTGTACGTGAGTGCCTGGGTCGGCCTCGCCGAGCTTGCCCTGTCGGGATGCACAACTTCGACCGATCACCTCTATCTCTACCCGCGTGGCGCCGGCGATTTGCTGGGTGCCGAGATCGCCGCCGCCCGCGACATCGGCGTGCGGTTCCATCCGACGCGCGGGTCCATGTCGCTGTCGGAAAAGGACGGTGGCTTGCCGCCCGATCACGTGGTCCAAGACGACGACACGATCCTCGCGCAGTCCGCCGAAGCCGTGGCGAAGTATCACGATCGTTCCCACGGTGCGATGGTGCGCGTCGCGTTTGCGCCGTGTTCACCCTTCAGCGTCACCGAGGATCTCATGCGACGTTCCGCTGAACTTGCCGAGTCGCTCGACGTTCGACTGCACACGCACTTCGCCGAGAACAGCGAAGACGACGACTTCTCCGTTGCGACGTTCGGCTGCAGGCCAACCGAGTACCTGGAACGCACCGGTTGGTGCACCGATCGCACGTGGGTGGCGCACTGTGTGATGCCGACTCACGACGAGGTGCAACGTCTCGGCCGTGCAGGAATCAGTGCGGCGCATTGTCCGAGCAGCAACCTCATTCTCGCGTCGGGGATCGCACCGGTCGTCGATCTACGTGCCGCCGGTGTTCATGTCGGTCTGGGTGTCGACGGTTCGGCGTCGGCCGACAGCGCATCGTTGTGGTTGGAGGCCCGTCAGGCGATGTTGCTCGCCAAGTTGCGCAGCGGTGCCGACGCGGGAACCGCGCGTATGGCACTCGAGTGCGCGACCATCGGTGGCGCGGGTTGCCTTGGTCGCCTCGGCGAAATCGGCGAGTTGAGCGTGGGCGCCGTCGGCGACATTGCCGTGTGGTCGTTGACCGGACCCTCCTTCGCGGGGGCCGTTGCGGATCCCATCGAAGCCTGGTTGCGCTGCGGTCCGGTCGCGGCGCGCGACACGATCGTCCACGGACGGCCCGTCGTGCGCAACGGGGAACTGGTGAGCCGACGCGTCGACGAGATGTTGCGGCTGCACACCGTTGTCGCCAAGCGCATCCAGAGAATCGCCGAGTGAACGCGTTCCTCGTCAGCTTCGGGGTCATCTTCGTCGCTGAACTGGGCGACAAGAGCCAACTCATGGCCCTCGCCTTCGCGACTCGTTACAAGCCGGCACCGGTGCTGATCGCAATCACGATCGCAACTGCGATCGTGCACCTTGCATCGGTCGCGATCGGTGCAATCGTCGGCGCGGCGTTGCCGACCCGACCCATCAACGCGATCGCCGCCCTTGCCTTCATCGTTTTTGGACTCTGGACGTTGCGCGGCGACGAACTGAGCGACGAGGACGAGGAACGGGCCAAGCGCACGACGCGCAACGTCATTGTTTCCGTGGGGACCGTGTTCTTCCTCGCCGAACTGGGCGACAAGACGATGCTCGCCACGGTCACTCTCGCCACACGTGAGGGGGTCGTGGGGACCTGGCTCGGCTCGACGATCGGGATGGTTGCCGCCGACGCACTTGCCATCGTGGTGGGCCGCGCGCTTGGTTCCCGTCTGCCCGAACGCGCGATCAAGATCGGTGCGTCGGTTGCGTTCTTCGTGTTCGCCACAATTCTCGGCGTCGAAGCACTGCGCGGCTGATCAGCCGTTCCAGCGCGACTGACCGAAGCGGTACCCGACGCTGCGAACGGTCTGAATGAGGTTGGCGTGTTCCTCGCCGAGCTTCGCACGCAAGCGGCGGATGTGGACGTCGACCGTACGGGCGCCGCCGTAGTACTCGTAGCCCCACACACGGGAGAGGAGCATCTCTCGCGTGAACACTTTGCCCGGGTTCTGTGCGAGGAACTTGAGCAGTTCGTACTCCATGTACGTGAGATCGAGCGAGTTGCCCTCGAATGTCGCCTGGTATGTCTCGAGGTTGAGAACGAGGCCGCCGTACTCGATGAGTTCGGCACGAACGACTGCGCCCTCGGAGTACGTGAGGTGACGCAGGCGTGCCTCGAGTTCGCGCGGGTGGAACGGAGTGAGGCAGAAGTCGTCGAAGGAATCGTCACGCATTTCCAGCTGACCGAGTTCGGCCCCGGAGATGAGAAGGAGGATGGGGCACGGCATGGTGTCGCGACGACGCAGGGTGCGACAAAACGCCCATGCACCCTCGGCGTTCTGGTCGCACGTCACGATGGCTCCGGCCCAACCACCCGCGGGTTCGTGTTCGAGGGCTTCCTCGGGGGAGGCGACCGCCTTCCAGCGGTAACCGGCAAGGTCGAGCGTGCGCGCGAGGTCGGCGGCCGGCGGGTCGGGCCAGACGACGAGGAAATCGGGCGACGCGGTCGGCATTGCCTACAGCGACCTCAGGTAACGCGTGATCTCGAAGGGCGTGACCTGCGTTTTGTAACCGCGCCACTCGTTGCGCTTGTTGCGCAGGAACCATTCGAAGATGTGTTCGCCGAGCGCGTCGTGAACCAGTTCCGAGCGCTCCATCAAATTGAGCGCATCGGACAACGACTGGGGCAACTGCTCGACGCCCAACTTCGTGAGCGCGATGTCGTCCATCTCGAAGAGGTTTGCGTCGGCCTCGACGGGCAGTTCGTAACCCTCGGCCACGCCTTTCAGGCCGGCGGCGAGGAGAACCGAGAACGCGAGATAGGGATTGGCGGCCGGGTCGGGCGAGCGGTACTCGATGCGCGTGGCGAGCGGGTTGCCCTTCTTCGGCACCGGTACGCGAATGAGACCACTGCGGTTGTTGCGTGCCCACGAGATGTGGACTGGTGCCTCGAAACCGGGAACGAGTCGCTTGTAGCTGTTCACGGTTTGATTGGTCACCGCGGTGATCTCGGCCGCGTGACGCAAGAGCCCCGCCATGAACGACTTTGCGGTTGCCGAGAGGTTGTACGGGTCGGACTCGTCGTAGAAGGCGTTTTCGCTACCGCGGAAGAGCGACAGGTGGAGGTGCATGCCCGAACCCTGCACGCCCTCGAGGGGCTTTGGCATGAACGTGGCGTGCACACCGTGGGCTGCGGCGACTTCCTTCACGGCCAGACGGAAGGTCATCACACTGTCGGCCATCGTGAGGGCGTCGGTGTGGCGCAGGTCGATCTCGTGTTGGCTCGGTGCGTCTTCGTGGAAGCTGTACTCGACGGGTATTCCCATGGTTTCCAGCGTGCGGATGGTTTCCTTGCGCAGCGAGCTCGACATGTCGGACGTGGTGAGGTCGAAGAAGCCACCTTCGTCGAGGGGCTGGGGGATCTCCCCCGCCTTCGGAGGGGCGAAGTAGAAGTACTCGATGTCGGGGGCGACGTAGAACGAGAACCCCTTGGCAACGGCGGCATCGAGGTTGCGGCGCAGTACTTGGCGTGGATCGCCGTCGAACGGTGTCGCATCGAGATTGTGAATGTTGCAAAAGACCCGCGCTTCGGTGCCCTTCGGGTCGGCCCACGGCAGGACTTCGAACGTGTTCGGATCGGGAATGGCGAGAACGTCGGCTTCCTGTACGCGACTGAATCCCTCGATCGACGAACCATCGAAGGTCATGCCGTCGATGAGGGCGTTTTCCAGTTCGGCCGGGCTGATCGCAAACGACTTCAGGTTGCCGAGGATGTCGGTGAACCACAGTCGTACGAGCCGTACCCCGCGCTCTTCGACGGTGCGAAGGACGTAGTCACGCTGCTGTTCCTGCTGCTCGAGCATCTCGCTCATCTCCCAAGTCTGCCGTTGTTTCGCGCGAATTCGGTGGGCCGGAATGCGAACCGGGGGCCCGAAGGCCCCCGGAACACGTTCTCGGTTGTTCGTCGGTGTGACGAATCAGGCGCCGCAGACCGTCTCGAGAATGAGGCGGGTGACGACGTAGGGATCGCAGTTGGCGTTCGGGCGGCGGTCTTCCGCGTAGCCCTTGCCGTCGCGTGCGACGGTCCACGGGATGCGGATCGAAGCGCCGCGGTGCGACACGCCGTAGCTGAACTTGTTCCACGGGGCAGTCTCATGCTTGCCCGTGAGGCGGCTCTGGATGTCGTGGCCGTAGTTCTCGACGTGCTCCATGACGCGGGTTCCGATGGCCTCGCATGCGGCCGTGATGGCCTTCATGTCCTTGTCCTCGCGCATCGCCTTCGTCGAGAAGTTCGTGTGCGCTCCGGCACCGTTCCAGTCACCCTTCTGGGGCTTGGCGGCAAGCGAGATGACGACGTCGTAGTCCTCGGCAATGCGGTGCAGCAACCAGCGCGCAACGGTGAGGTGGTCGGAGACGGTGATCGCATCGGCGGCACCGATCTGGAATTCCCACTGACCGGGCATCACTTCTGCGTTCGTGCCTTCGATGAGCAGGCCGGCTTCCATGCACGCCTCGGTGTGCTCTTCGATGATCTGGCGACCAACAACGCGACCCGCGCCGACGCCGCAGTAGTACGGACCCTGCGGCGCGGGCATGCCGCCACCTGCGGGGAAGCCGAACGGAGTGCCATCGACGCGCATCATCGTGTACTCCTGCTCGATGCCGTAGATCATCTCGGCCGACTTGTACTTCTCGGCCGCGGCGACGCACGCCGCACGGGTGTTGGTTGGGTGCGGCTCACCCGTCTGGGCGAGGATGACTTCGCAGAGCACGAGAATGTTCTTGCCGCCACGGATCGGGTCTGGGCACCAGAACACCGGCTTGAGACCGCAGTCCGACTTGTCGCCAGTGGCCTGTTCCGTCGACGAACCGTCGAATCCCCACATCGGAGGGGTGGTTACGTCGTCTTTCAGGATCTTTGTCTTCGAGCGCAGCAACGGCGTGGGCTCGGTACCGTCGATCCAGATGTATTCCGCCTGATAGGGCACTGGGGTCTCCTTCGCAATGAGGGGTATTTGAACGTCCCAATCCTGCCGTCGGGCAGTTTCCCTTCCATGTCCCGATTGTGAACGCTGTGTAAAGACGCACAGGGAGAGGCCCCTCGGTAGCCTCACGCCGTGGCGAAGCTGCGCCTCGGACTGGCCCAAATCAACCCCACCGTGGGGAACCTGGCGGACAACACCGCTGTGATTTCGCGCGTCTATGCCGAGGCGGCCTCGGCCGGGTGCGACGTCGTTGCCTTTCCCGAACTCGCGGTCACGGGCTACCCACCCGAGGACCTGGTGCTCAAGCCAAGTTTCATCGGTGACAACCGTCGGGCGCTCGATGCTCTCGTTGCGTCGACGGGGTCGACGACGCTCGTCGTCGGCTTCGTCGACCACGCGGAGATGACCGTGAACGGCGTCGCCGAGCGGCTGTTGTTCAACGCGGCGGCAGTGGCCCGCGACGGAAAGCTGCTCGGGATCTACCGCAAGCAGTTGTTGCCGAACTACAGCGTCTTCGACGAAGAGCGGTACTTCGTACCCGGCCCCGACGGCCAACGCACCTTCGACGTCGCCGGTCGCTGCGTTGCGGTGTCGATCTGCGAAGACCTCTGGGCCGAGGGACCGGTCGCGCAACAAGCCGAGCAAGGCGCGCAGGTAATCATCAGCATCAACGGGTCTCCGTTCCACCGCGAAAAACCCGAGGTGCGCCGCGACCTCGTCTCTGCGCGCGCCCGGGCCAATAGCGTCGTTCTCGCGTACGTCAACCAGGTCGGCGGACAAGATGAGCTCGTGTTCGACGGTGGGTCGTTGGTCGCCGATGCACATGGTCTGATCGCCGCGCAGAGCCCCTTCTTCACCGAGGATCTGTTGGTCGTCGACATCGGAGACGGTGGAGACGTGTCGCCGGTTGCGGCTGCCCTCGGTGCCGACGGCGACGAGCTCGCCCGTGTGTACGACGCGTTGGTTCTGGGAACGCGCGATTACGTGCGGAAGAACGGCTTCACCGACGTCGTGCTCGGACTGTCGGGGGGAATCGATTCTGCGCTCGTTGCCGCGGTCGCGGTCGATGCACTCGGTGCAGAACACGTGCACGGTGTGTCGATGCCCTCGCGCTACTCGAGCGAGGGTTCAAAGACCGACGCGGTGAAGCTCGCCACAAATCTTGGAGTCGACCTGCGCCTCATTCCGATCGAGCCCGCATTCGGGGCGTATCTCGACATGCTCGCCGAGTCGTTTGCGGGGAAGTCAGCCGACCTCACCGAGGAGAACCTGCAGAGCCGCGTTCGCGGCACCGTGGTGATGGCGCTTTCCAACAAGCACGGTTGGATGGTGTTGACGACGGGCAACAAGAGCGAAATGGCCGTCGGGTACTTCACCCTTTACGGCGACTCGGTCGGTGGGTATGCGGTCATCAAGGACGTGTTCAAACTCACGGTGTACGACCTGTGCCATCACGTGAACCGTCGTGCGGGTCGCGAAATCATTCCGCACGAGATCATCGACAAGCCACCGTCGGCGGAACTACGTCCCGACCAACGCGACGACCAGTCGCTGCCCCCGTACGAGGTGCTCGACCCCATCCTCGAGATGTACGTGGAAGATGACATGACGGCGACCGACATCATCGCCCTCGGCCATGACGAGGCACTCGTGCGTCGCATTGCCCGGCTCGTCGACATGAACGAGTACAAGCGCCGTCAGTGTCCTCCGGGCGTACGTATCTCGACGAAGGCGTTCGGTAAAGACCGGCGACTGCCGATCACGAATGCCTACCGTGGCTGAGAATCAGCAACGCGGTGGCGGCCGCAAAGAGCACTGAACCGATTGCGGCGGGCTCGACTCCGTATGTGTCGTAGAGCCGCGTCGCAGCAATCGACACCGACGCTCGCCCCAGCGTTCCGGCACCCAACAGCAAACCCATTCCGCGGCCCCGTCGGCCGGGAACGAGCTGCGTTCCAACGGGAAGCAGGCTCACGATGGCGAACTCGAAGCCGAGAACGACGAAGGCCAAACCGATGAGTGCGGGGCCGAGGTGTTCACCGAGCAACGCAATGAGCAACGCGGACGGAATCATGATGGCTGCACCGATGGCCACGCTGCGTTGCTTGCCCCACAGATCCGTGAACCTGGCGCTCGAGGTGGACGAAGCAAGTTCGGCGAGGCCGAGTGAAAATCCGACGGCTGCAAGCCCCGCCTCGGTGAAGCCGAAGGAGTCCTCGAGGAACGGTCCGAATGTGACGAAGATGCACTGGATCGCCCCCATGAGGGTGAAACACGACGCGATGGCGAGCCAACTGCCGGGTCGCAACACCCCGTGTTCGCCGGTGTTCGGTTCGTCGTGCTGGTGGACGACATCATCGACCGCCGGGAGGCGCCCGCTGACGCGCCACGCCAACATCAGGACACCGACCGCAGCAACGATGTACGCGTAACGCCAACCGAAGGCGGCCGTGATGAGGCCGAGCGAACTGACGCCCACGAGCATGCCGAGTGCCCAGGAGATCTCTGTGAAGCCGACGACGGCACTGCGGCGGTTCCACGGGACGTGATCGGCAATCCATGCGCTCAGCGCGACGTCGAAGCCCACTTTCGAGGCGCCAAGCACGATGATCGCAAGCGTGAAAACGGCGAGATTCGGAGCTGCGCCCGCGAGCACGGCGCCGAGTGCAACCCCGAGGAGCGACAGGCGCATCGCCTGACGACGAGTCATCGCATCGATGCGTTGACCGATGAAGGGTGATGCAAGCCCGGTCAGCTCCGACACGGTGAGCGCGATGCCCATTTGGGAAATCGACATGTCGAAACCGCGGGCGATCGTCGCGAGAAACGGTGGCGCGAATCGGTAGGCGGCATTCGCGGTGGTGCGAGCGATCGTCAACAGGACGACGTGCCGGCGCACGACAGGGGAGAACGACTCGTCGAAGCGGTGCATCGTCAGAGCGTGTTGCTGATCGTTGCGTTGCGCAGAACGTTGACCGATTCCTCGACGCTCAGGGTGCCGTCGTCGGACACGCCGAACCAGCAACCCTCGAGATTGCGGTGGTTGCGTTGGTCGGGACAGCCGAGCACACGCCGCATCACGCGAATGACTCCACTGTGGGTGACGACGAGTCCCGCGCCGGGCGCCACGTCGCGTCGATGGTCGGGTGTCCGGTGTTCGTGCGCAAGTTCGACGAGGACGCGGCGAACCCGTTCGAACACCAACTCGTCGGCCTCGTAGCCCGGTGGCCGCATGTCGTTGTCGAGGAACCCGGGAAACTGGCGTTCGATGTCGCGGCGTGTGAGGCCCTGCCAAGGGCCGACGTCGATTTCGCGCAGTCCGGAACGCGGCGCCAAGCGCGGAATGGACAGCTCGCGGGCAATGATCACCGCGGTATCGGAGGCACGCGACAAGTCGCTCGAGGTGACGTAGTCGAAACCCTTCAACTTGCGGGCGGCGGCAGAGGCCTGGCGCCGTCCTTCTGCGGTGAGCGGAGAGTCCGCGTGGCCCTGCATCCGACCGGCCGAGTTCCATTCGGACTGGCCGTGGCGAACGAGCAGGAATCGGGCGGACGGCACGACCTGCAGGCTATTCCGCTGATGCGCCGCGACTGCCGCCTCTCGGCCCGCGAATCACCAATACCCTGTGGCACATGGCGACCCTGCGTCTTTTTGCCGCCGCCCGCGAGGCCGCAGGTCGGGGCTCGGACGTCATCGATGCACCGACCGTGGGTGCGCTGTTGGACGAAGCGAGCCAACGGTATGGCGCCGGTTTCGTTGCGGTGCTCGCTACCTGTCGCGTGTGGTGCAACGGCGACGAAACACATCGTGATGCGCCACTGTGTGCAGCCGATGAGGTGGCCGTCCTCCCACCGGTTTCCGGTGGGTTCTAGAGTACGAGCATCGCTCCACCCGAAGATCCCTTGTCGGACGCATCCGTCGACCCGACGTCGCTGTCGCTCGGTGAGCTCCGTGCGTTGCGCGCTCGTCTGCAGCAGGAAGAAGACGTGGTGTCGTTCGTTCGTCGCATCGCGCAGGGCCGGCTCGACATCGTGCGTGAAGAGCGGGTCCGTCGTGGAAGCGGCTCGCACGCGACCGCCGAACCTGGCGCACTCGCGGCGGTCTTCGGGCAACAACAAGGCGCGGGTTCGATCCGACCGCCACGTGACACCGACGTCAGCGCCGACCACCCCCGAGTGGTCGAACTGACAGAGATCTGTGATCGTCTCCACTTCGCCGACTTTGCCGATCTCGACGAAGTCGAACTGACCTCCCTCGAGGCCGCATTGTCGGGGTTCGAGTCCGCCCAGTCGGCCGATCGCAGGGATTTGTTCGCTCGTATCGACGCGTTGAGTCGCGAGCTCGTCGACCGCTACAAGAGTGGCGGCGCAACGGTCGACAGCCTTCTCGACTGACAGGCTCGAAATACCCGACAATCCGGGTATTTCGCCGAAGTAGCCAATCCGCATTTTCGTCACTAGACAGATGCCGATGGACAAGCGACTCGTCGACCTCGGTGACTTCATTCGTCAGCGTCGCGAAGCTGCCCAGCAGTCGATCCGCGATCTTTCGCGGCTCGCTGGCGTGTCGAATCCGTACCTCTCACAGATCGAGCGCGGACTGCGCAAGCCGTCGGCGGAGATCCTCCAGCAGATTGCCCGTGCTCTGCACGTCTCGGCCGAGACGTTGTACGTCCGGGCCGGCTTTCTCGACGGTGACAGTGCGCGCGCAACCGCTCCGGCTCCGTCGGTCGAAGAGGCTGTTCTCGCCGACCCGTTGCTGTCGATCGAACAGAAGAACACTCTCCTCAGCGTGTACCGCACGTACGTCAATCCGGCGGCCGGCTGACATGAAGCGCGTCGCCGTTCTCTCGATGCACACCTCGCCGCTCGCCCAGCCGGGCGTCGGTGACGGCGGTGGCATGAACGTCTACGTGCGGGAACTCGTCTCCGCGTTGGCACACGCCGGCCTCGATTGCACCACTTACACCCGTGCGTGGCGACCGGGCCTGCCCGAAGTCGTCAACGTCGAGCCGAACCATCGCGTCGTTCACGTCGAAGCAGGTGACTTCGATCTGCCGAAGCACGACCTCCTCTCCGTCGTCGATCCGTTCGCCGACGGTGTGCGCAGGCACATTGAGGCCTCGGGAGGGGTCGATGTGTTGCACGCGAATTACTGGCTCTCAGGAATGGCCGGCCACCGTCTGAAGCACGAACTCGACCTGCCGCTCGTGATGACCTTTCACACTTTTGCGCGGGTGAAGGCCCAGGGCGGAGACCCCGAACCCGCGTCGCGCGAAGAAGCCGAAGCGTCGATCATCGGTTGTACCGACGCGATCTGTGTGTCGTGCACCGAAGAAGAGCGCCAGTTCCGTTCGCTCTACGGCAATCCGCCCGGGTCGATCGAGATCGTCGCCCCCGGTGTCGAGCACGCGTTCTTCGCGCCGGGTGAAAAGCGTGGCGCACGCCATGCGCTGCGTATTCCGTCCGACGTTCCGGTGATGCTCTTCGTCGGTCGAATCCAACCCCTGAAGGGTCTCGACGTGGCGGTGGAGACGCTCGCGAGGCTCGACAATCCACGTGCCCGGCTGGTCGTAGTGGGCGGCGCAAGCGGAGCCGACGGTCACGCCGAAGTCACCCGGGTGCATGCTCTTGCCGAATCGCTCGGCGTCGTCGACCGCATCGACTTCGTGGCGCCGCAGGCCCACCACATCTTGTCGACGTATTACCGCGCCGCCGACGTGGTCATCGTGCCGTCACGCAGCGAGAGTTTCGGTCTCGTTGCGCTCGAGGCCGCGGCCTGTGGAGTGCCCGTGGTTGCCAGCGGAGTGGGCGGCCTCATCACCATCGTCGATGACGGGGTCACGGGTCACTTGGTCGCCGACCGCGACCCCGACGTGTTCGCGCTGCACGTGAATGCAATCATCGCGAATCCGGTTGCCGCCGGTGCGATGGGTGTGCGCGCTGCCGACAAGGCGCGGCGCTACACGTGGAGCTTCGCGGCCGCGAGGTTGCGCCGTGCCTACACCGACGTCACCACCCGCGAACGCGTCGCCTGTCGGTAGTTGAACATGAGCGAGATCTGGGCGGAAGCCGACCGCGGGATACTGGCGCGACAGATCGACGAATGGCTCGCCACGTACAAGGAGAACAACTCGCTGTGCCTCGAGGTCGGCCGCGACCCCGACGACGACATGCACTGGTTCGTGCGGATGAAGGGCGAAGAAAAAGAGTTCACGACCGTGTGGCTCACGCTCGGCCAACGAACGCTGCAGTACGAGACCTACGTGATGCCGGCACCCGAGGAGAACGCGGAACGTCTCTACGAGCAGGCGCTGCGTCGCAACAACAAGTTGGTCGGCGCGGCCTTTTCCATCGGGATCGAAGATGCGTTGTTCCTTCGCGGCGAGCTCTTGATCTCGTCGGTCAGCGAACCCGAACTCGATCGAGTTCTCGGAACGCTGTACGCGACGGTCGAACGACACTTCCCGGTGCTGATCCGCATCGGATTTGCCAGCCGTTTCGCATCCTGAACGGAACTAGTCTGCGCCCATGGTTGTCGGTGGAATCTCGATCGTCGGGGGCGGAAACATGGGCGGCGCCCTGGCGCGTGGTCTCATCGAGGCCGGCCTTTCCGTGGCGGATCTGACGATCGTCGAGATCGACGCGACGAAACACGCCGCTCTCGCCTCGTCGTTTCCGGGTGCGACCATCACATCCACCATCGGCCCGTGTACGAATGCCGTCATCGCGGTGAAGCCGGCCGACGCGGCCGCGGCCACGCGCGAGGCAGTCGTCCACGGAGCCACCACCGTTTTGTCGATTGCGGCGGGCGTGACCCTTGCGAAACTCGCCGCCGCGGCGGGTCCCGGAGTCGCCGTCATCCGAGCAATGCCGAACACCCCCGCGCTCGTCGGCGAGGGTGCCTCGGCATTTGCCCTCGGGCCCGATTGCGGGCCGTCTGCGGCGGGCTTTGCCACCGATGTCCTCGGCAGCGTCGGCCTTGCGGTACAGGTCGAGGAACGCCTGCTCGACGCGGTGACCGGCCTCACCGGATCGGGTCCCGCGTACCTCTTCTATGTGGCCGAGGCGTTGATCGCCGCGGGCGTGGCCGAGGGCCTCGATCCCGCGACTGCCGAGTCGCTCGTGCGCCAGTTGTTTCTGGGCGCCGGGACCTTGCTTGCCCGCAGCCTGGAGTCCCCGACGCGTCTGCGTGAGAACGTCACCTCTCCGAACGGCACCACTGCTGCGGGACTTGCGGCACTTTCCGACGCCGGCGGCCGCGAAGCGTTTCTCGCCGCGGTTCGCGCTGCAACGGCCCGCAGCATCGAACTCGGACGTTGAGCATCGCGTCACGGAATTAAGCAGTAAAAGTCGGGCGGTTTTTCGCTTTGTGCAACTTTGCACGAGCACGAAACTTTTTTGTGAAAAAGCGCCGTGACGCTTTTCTCACCCCCTCGTGAGGCCGTATGGTACGAGGCAGATCACCGACCGGTTCGCCGGTCGGGAGTCGCGCCCGAAAGGGCCGCGCCGAGGGGTCGGTGTCATCGGGGGGTTGACACCGGCCCCTTCGTTTTTTCTCCCGTCACGCGACACACTTGACGCGTGAACGCGCCACGCAACTTCGATCACGTCGCGTTGCTCACCGACTACGGCCTCGATGACGAGTTCGTCGGCGTGATGAAGTCCGTCATCGCCGACATTGCACCGCATGCGCGCATCACCGACATCGGCCACAACGTGCGCGCGTACGATGTCCGCGGTGCGTCACTCATGTTGGCGCGCGCAATTCAATACGTGCCGCGCGGAGTCGTCGTTGCAGTCGTGGACCCTGGCGTTGCGACGAAGCGCAAGATGATCGCACTCGAAGTCGCCGGCGGCGAGGGTGTGCTCGTCGGGCCCGACAACGGACTACTCGTTCCGGCTGCGGCAATGGTGGGTGGCGTCGAACGCGCCGTCGTGTTGTCGAACACCGAACTGCACCTTCCCGCTCCCAGCGCAACCTTTGCCGGTCGTGACGTCTTTGCGCCGGTGGCGGCACATCTCTGCAACGGTACGTCGCTGCATGAACTCGGCGAGTTGGTCGACCCCGACACCTTGATGCCGGGTCTCGTCGGCCTGCCACAAATCGGTGACAGCGAGATCATCGCCGAGGTCACCTGGGTCGACGTCTACGGCAACTGTCAGCTCAACTTGGGTCCCGACGACGTCGTTGGTCTGATGGCCGGGTCGAACCGCCTGACGATCGTCGTCGATGGCACCGACCGCAGTGTCGCCGTCGTGTCCGCGTTCGACGACATTCCCGAGGGGGCGCTCGGCCTCGTCATCGATTCCTACGGAATGCTCGCAGTGGCAAAGCGGCAGGACTCGGCGGCGCAGGATCTGGGCGTGGCGAGTGGGGACCAGGTCGTCGTGCGACCGGGTACGGGTAGCGGCACCACGACACGGGTGTCGTTCGGAAAAATCGCACCCGGGGCCCCGCGCCAGTAGGTTTAACGCGTGAGGCCAGCCACCACCTTGACCGTCGCTCTCTTGATCGGCGTCATCCTGGTTGCCGGCATCGTGCAGTTGTTGATGCTCTGACGTCCGGTCCGGCCGGGCATCGGGGTTCTGAAAGTCCCGGGGGAAGAATGCCGACAAGCGAGAACCGCGGCCCGGACAACCATTCCTCCACGAATTTGGCTTCGATCATCGTGGGCCACGTCACCGACAAGGTGGCGATCATCAGTCGCGGACGGCCCACCACGTACGGGGAACTCACCTCGCAGGTGCGACGGTTCCGCGGAAGCCTCCAGTCGGTCGGCATCACGCGAGGTGATCGTGTCGCGATCATCGCGGCGAACGGGCGTCATTTCGCCGTTGCGTTCCTTGCAACGGTGGGAATGGGTGCGGTTGCCGTTCCGATGAATCCGGTTGCGACGGCCGAGGAACTCGAGCGTGAGATCAACGAGGTGGCGGCAAACGCGGTCATCGTCGGTCCGTCGGCTGTGCCCGCCTGGTCTCGGATTTCCGCGACGTCGATGCCGAGTGTCGAACGTGTCATTACACCCGACTCGTTTGACGAGTTGGTGCGGGGAACAGAGATGCCCGAAGCGCACGTTCACCCCGACGATCTTGCGGTGCTGATGTTCACCAGTGGAACCGCCGGCGCTCCGAAGGCCGCGATGTTGACGCACGGAAACCTCGTTGCAAACATTCGCCAGACGCTCGGTGCGACCCCGATGTTCGCCGACGACACGTCGTTCGGTGTCCTGCCGATGTTCCACATCTTCGGTTTGAACGTGATGTTCGGTTGCGTCATGGCCACCGGGGGCACGATCGTTCTCGTTGAGCGGTTCGACCCGGCGAGCGCAATCGAGACGATCGTCGAGAGAGGCATCACCGTGATGGCAGGTGCACCTGCGATGTGGGCCGCGCTCGCGCAGATGCCCGGAGTCGACAAGTCGTCGATGAAGACGGTGCGTCTTGCCGTCACGGGTGCGGCGAAGATGCCCGAGGACATGGCGGCCCTTCTCGAGCACAAGTGCGGCATCGTGCTCGCCGAGGGCTACGGCCTCACCGAAGCCGCACCGGTCGTCACGACCGCGCGGATCGTCGACGGTGTCGTTCGGTCACCGCGCGGCTCGATCGGTGTACCCATCGCGGCTGTGCGGATACGACTCGTCGACGAGAGCGGCGACGATTCACTTGCCGGCGACGAAGGTGAAATCTGGGTGAAGGGCCCCAACGTGTTTCCCGGCTATTGGAACGACGAAGAGGCAACGTCGCGTGTCTTGACTCCCGACGGCTGGTTGCGCACCGGTGACATCGCCGTTCGTGACGACGACGGCAACCTATTCGTCGTGGACAGGGCAAAGGACCTGATCATCGTGTCGGGTTTCAACGTCTATCCGGCCGAAGTGGAAGCGGCGATCGCCGAACAACCGGGTGTGAGGGCGTGTGCGGTCGTCGGGGTGGCACATCCGCACACGGGCGAGGCGGTGAAGGCCTTCGTCGTCGCCGAGACCGGCGTGCATCTCGACGAAGACGCGGTCATCGACCACGCACGCAAGAAACTGTCGCGCTACAAGTGCCCGACGAAGGTGCAGTTCGTCGACGAGTTGCCCGTCAATGTGACGGGGAAAGTGCTGCGGCGAGCGCTGCGCTGATTCGCGGGCGGCTGCCGACGGCGTTTGATGCCACCACGAAGCCCGCGAACAACACGACGACGCCCGCGACGAGGGTGACGGCGAATGCCCTGTCCTTTCCGAGGCGCCCTGCGAGAGTTCCGCTGGCCGACAAGATGAGTGCACCGGCGGCGATGAGCACGTTGCCGAGGGCGAGAAGTCGCGGGCTGGTGGCGGCTCGCCGAGCCGATGGCGTCGCAGCGGGAACTTGCCCGCGCGCCACGCGAAGAGCCGACCACAGGGCTCCGACGATGATCACCATCGCGGGGACCCCCGATCCGACGGCTGCGAGGACGCGCGGTGTCGTTCCGAAGAGTTCCTTTGCGGTGGGGAAGCCGACGGGGTCGACCGGGGCCTTCATTGGTGCGGTCATCACGATTCCGGTTGCCCATCCCGAAAGACACACGAGACCGGTTCGAATGGGGTCACCCACGCGACGACCGAAGAGCAAGTAGACGGTTCCGAGGGCCAGCCACGCGACGTTGAGAACCGCGCCCGTCAGGAAAAAGAGTCGAAAGACCGCGGAGTTCCAGCCCCGACTTTCCGCCCACCACAACGAAGCCGCGCCAACCACGAACAGAACCATCGCAATCGTCCACGCCAGGTCGTGGGGTGCGCGTCGCCGCAACCAGCGATCGAGGGTGACGAGACAAAAGGCACTCGCGACGAGACATGCGCTCGCCGCAAGAGCTGCAGCGACGGAGTCGTCGGGGGACATGTGCCGCAGGTTATACGTCGAATCCTGACGAGGACTTTCTCGTTCGGTACTCGAAGGCATAACGTGACGCCCGTGTCGGAATCCCCCCGCCGTCGCATTCCCGAGGCCGCTTTGTCGCGCCTGCCTCTGTATTTGCGCATCCTTGGTGAACGCTCCAACGAGGGCGTCGTGCAGGTGTCCAGTGATCAGCTTGCGGAACTTGCGGGGATGAACGCCGCGAAGGTTCGCAAGGATCTGTCGTACTTGGGGAGCTACGGAACCCGTGGCGTGGGCTACGACGTCGCGTTTCTCACGTATCAAATCCAACGCGAGCTCGGGCTGAACCACGATTGGCCCATCGTCATCGTCGGAGCCGGCAATCTGGGCCAGGCACTTGCCAACCACGGCGGCTTCACCGAACGCGGATTCTCCATCGCGGGAGTCTTCGACACCGACGAATCAAAAATCGGTGGTCTGGCGGGTGGCGCACGCGTGCGACATCTCGACGAACTCTCCCAGGTCGTTCAAGCCAAGAATGTGAGCATCGGGGTTCTTGCCACGCCGTCCGAAGCGGCCCAAGAGGCGGCGAACCGCTTGGTCCGCGCCGGGGTGGGTTCGATCCTCAATTTCACCCCGACGGTCCTCGCCGTGCCGCGGGGGGTCTCGGTTCGCAAGGTCGATTTGGCGGGTGAATTACAGATTCTCGGCTATTACGAGCAGCGGCGGGCAGTCAATGCGGCCGCCCGCGAGGCCGCCAGTGCCCCCGTTCGAGGCGTCAGCGCCTAGCGTGGAGTTGCTATGTCGGTAGTGGTCATCGGTGTGAACCACCGGACGAGCCCCCTGCGGGTCCTCGAGCGTGTCGCCGTTGGCGCCGAGGCCATGCCCAAGGCACTTCATGCGCTGTCGTCGAAGGACAACATCCGCGAAGCCGTCGTTTTGTCGACGTGCAACCGGACCGAGGTCTACGCGGTCACCGAGAAGTTCCACGCCGCCTACGACGACATCGCCGAGTTCTTCTGCGAACTCGGCGGCCTGCGCAGCGACGAACTTCATCAGCACCTCTACAGCCAGCACGACGACGCGGCGGTACGGCATCTCTTCGAGGTTGCCTGCGGTCTCGATTCGGCGGTCATCGGTGAGAACGAAATCCTGGGTCAGGTCCGCGATGCATGGACCCTTGCCCAGGAATCGGGCGCGGCACGCACCACGCTCAACCTTCTCTTCCGCCACGCTCTCGAGACGGGCAAGCGGGCACGCAGCGAGACCGGCATCTCGCGGTCGACGACCTCGATCTCGTTCGCAGCAGTCGAGATGGCCCGTGAACTTCTCGGCACGTTGGCGTACCGCAAGGTGTTGATCGTCGGTGCCGGCACGATGGGCGAAGGCGTTGCCGTTGCCCTCACCATGAACACGACGACCAAGAACTCGACGACTGAGGTGACCGTCATCAACCGCACCGAGTCACGCGGACGCGATCTGGCCGAGCGTCTCGGCGCCGAGATGCGCCCGATATCGGAACTTCGTGAGGCGCTTCTCGACACGGATGTCGTGGTGACGTGCATCGGCGCGGGCAGTTTCGTACTCGACCGCGAGACGATCGAGCCGATCATGTCGGTGCGCTCGGGTCGGACCCTCTTCATCGTCGATATTGCCGTGCCTCGCGACGTCGACGAGGCGGTCGGCGCAATCGACGGCGTCGAACTGCGCAACCTCGACGATCTTCGCGATTGGGTGCGCTCCGGCGTCGAGAGCCGCGAGGGCGAAGCAGCAAAGGTCTCGGCCATCGTCGCCGAAGAGGTCGAGCGCTACGCGCTCGATTCGACCGCCCGCCAGGCCGCACCGTTGATCGCGGCTCTGCACGCTGCGGCCGACGAGGTGCGGTTGGCGGAAACGGAACGCCACGCCAAGCGGCTCGCCGAACTCACCCCCGAACAAGCCGAGGCCGTCGAATCTCTCGCGCGAGGGATCACCGCGAAGTTGCTCCACGAGCCGACGATTCGGCTGAAGGAGAACGCCGGTACTCCGCAGGGTGAACGTCTCGCAGACGCGCTGCGGGATCTCTTCGACCTGCACTGACGCGATGTCGGCCAAGAACAGCGACGCCCGAACGATTCGGATCGCCACACGTCCGAGCCCGCAGGCGCGGACGCAGGCCGGGTACGTCGCCGAGGCAATCACCGCCGCGACCGCGTTGCCCTGCGAACTTGTCTTCGTCGAGAGCACCGGTGACGTACGCGCCGAGGTTCCCTTGCATCAGATGGCCGGACAGGGCATCTTCGTCAAGGAGGTGCAGCGGGCGGTACTCGACGGTCGTGCCGACGTGGCCGTTCATTCCGCGAAGGACCTGCCGACCGAGGGCGACCCGGGGCTCGTCGTGGGTGCTTGGTGCGCTCGCCGCGACGCCCGCGATGCGTTGATCGGGTCGACCTTGTCGTCGTTGGCCAGTGGTTCGACCGTGGCAACGGGCTCGGCACGACGCCGGGCACAGTTGCGCGCCGCGCGTCCCGATCTTCGGTTTGTCGAACTTCGGGGCAACATCGGAACCCGTTTGGAGCGGATTCCCGAGAACGGGGCGATCGTCATGGCCGTTGCGGCCCTCGAGATCCTTGGTCTCACCGAAAAGGTTGCGGAACATCTCGAACCGACCGTTTTCGTCCCCATGGTTGGCCAGGGTTGTGTCGCAGTCGAGCACCGGTTCGGTGATGCGGCAACCCGCGAGGCACTCGTTGCCATCGATCACGCACCAACCCGTCATGCGGTCGAAACCGAGCGCGCGTTCCTTGCCGTGCTCGGTAGCGGCTGTTCGCTTCCCGTCGGCGCGCACGTGGATGGTGCGGGAACCATCACGACGTTTCTTGCCGAGGCCGACTCTCCGGGCGCACGATCGGTCGTGATGCAGGCCGATGTGTCCGACCCCGACACGGCGCGGCTCGTCGCGGCGGAACTCGCGCGGGTATCGCGACGCGAAGTGTCGGGACGATGACGTCCGTGTCGGCCCACGAATCAATTGGCGATGTGCTCGTCGGGCGTCGAATCGTCGTGACCCGCCCACGACACCAACAGGCAGAACTCACCGAGGTGCTCACGAGTGTCGGTGCAGAAGTGGTTTCGATGCCGCTGATCGACATCGTCGAGGTTCCATCGGGCATCTCGACTCTCAGAACTCAACTCGCCGATGCCGAGAACATCGCATGGGTCGTCGTTTCGTCGCCGAACGGGGCGCGCGTCGTCGCGGCATTGCACGAAGAGGGCTGCGCCATGCCAGCGGTTGCCGCGATCGGCGAGGCAACCGCAGATGCGATCGGCCACGCCGTCGATTTTGTTTCTCGCCGCGCCAATGCGGCTTCGCTCGTCGAAGAGTTTCCCACCGGCGACGGCAATGTCGTCGTGGTCCAGGGCGAACGTGCCGACTCCACGCTGGTCGATGGTCTCGTACGCAAGGGCTGGACGGTGGTGCGATGCGACGTGTACCGCACGATCGACACCGAACCCACCGACGACGAGTTGGCGCGTGCGCGAGGTGCCGACGCCGTGGTCTTCGCCTCGGGAAGTGCCGCAAAGAACTGGGCCCGTCTCGTTGGTCGCACATTCGATGGCGTCATCGTCGTCATCGGACCGGTCACGAGAGCCGTCGCCGAGGAGGCCGGTCTCGTTGTCGGCACAATGGCAGACGAGGCCTCGATCGCCGGCATCGTCGGCGCTCTCGCTTCGACGTTCAGCCCGTAGCATTGAACCGTGTTTCCCGTCTCGCGCCCCCGTCGCATGCGTTCGACCGCGGCCATGCGTGAGCTCGTCGCCGAGACCCGCCTGGGCACGAACGACCTGATCGCACCGCTCTTCGTGCGCGAAGGCGTCGACCAGCCCCAGCCCATCCACTCGCTGCCGGGAGTCGTTCAGCACTCGCTCGCCTCACTCGAGCGCGAGATCGAGGAACTGATCGATCTCGGCCTGCGCGCCGTCATCTTGTTCGGTATTCCACTCGCAAAGGACCCCGTCGGTTCGGGCGCATTCGATCCCAACGGAATCGTCCAGGTTGCGTTGCGTCGCCTTCGCGGACGTTTCGACGACCGTATCGTTTTGATGGCCGACCTCTGCGTCGACGAATACACCTCGCACGGTCATTGCGGCATCGTGAACGACAAGGGCGACGTCGACAACGACGCGACCCTCGAGGTGTACGTGAAGGCGGCGCTCGCCCAGGCAACCGCCGGTGCACACGTCGTCGCGCCGAGCGGCATGATGGATGGGCAAGTCGGCGCAATTCGAACGGGTCTCGACGGCGGGGGGTTTGCCGACACGGCGATCATGGCGTACTCAGCCAAATACGCGTCGGCGCTCTACGGGCCGTTCCGCGATGCCGTCGACGTACAGATTGCGGGTGGCGGAAACCGCAAGGGCTATCAACAAGATCCGCGCAATTTCCGCGAGGCGCTCACCGAGGTGGCCGCCGACATCGAACAAGGTGCGGACATCGTGATGGTGAAACCGGCCCTTGCGTATCTCGATGTCATTGCTGCCATTCGGGCGATGACGACTCTTCCGGTCGCCGCGTATCACGTGAGCGGCGAATACTCGATGATCAAGGCCGCGGCAGCCAACGGCTGGATCGACCACGATGCGGTTGCTCTCGAACACCTGACGGCAATCAAGCGAGCCGGTGCGGACATGATTCTCACCTACCTTGCGCGCTGGTTCGCCGAGACGGCCCAGTAAGACGACGGAGACGACTCTTCCCGATGGCAGCCACACCGATTCCGTTTTGCGACGAGACCGCATGCCGGACCGCAGGTTGCGTGCCGACTTTGTGCACGGGGGCGGGCGTTCGGTCGAACGCCGAACTCTACGAGCGCTCCGCCCGGGCAATTCCGGGTGGCGTCAACAGTTCAATCCGCGCCTTCAAGGCCGTCGGCGGTAGTCCGTACATCGTCGCCCGCGCCGAGGGTGCCCACGTCGTCGACGTCGAGGGGAATCGCTACGTCGATCTGGTTCAAAGCTACGGAGCAGTGATTCTTGGCCACGCACACCCGGCCGTCACGGCTGCGTTACGCGCCGCGGCATCGGATGGCACTTCGTACGGTGCTCCGACGCCCCGCGAGATGAAACTTGCCGAAGCAATCTCGTCGCGTGTGGCGAGCTGCGAACAGGTTCGTCTCATGAACAGCGGCACCGAAGCCACGAGCACCGCGATCCGTCTCGCGCGCGGTGCAACGGGACGCAAGCGCATCGTCACCTTCAGCGGCAATTTCCACGGTGCCACGGATGCGCTTCTCGCCGCGGGTGGAAGCGGAGTTGCCACGTTGGGCCTGCCCGGAACCGCGGGTGTTCCCGACGAGGCGGTCGCCAACACCATCGTCGCTCCGTACAACGTCGTGCCAACCCTCGACGATCGCGTTGCGGCGGTCATCGTCGAACCCGTTGCGGCGAACATGGGCGTCGTCGCGCCGAGTCCCGGCTTTCTCGCGGGATTGCGACGTGAATGCGACCGTGTCGGCGCGTTGCTCATCTTCGACGAGGTCATCACGGGCTTCCGCCTCGGACCCGGCGGTGCGCAGGAGAAATACGACGTACGCCCCGATCTCACGTGCTTTGGCAAGGTCATCGGCGGTGGTCTACCGATCGGCGCAGTAGGCGGACGACGCGAGGTGATGGCGACCCTGTCGCCGATCGGCAAGGTCTTCCACGCGGGCACACTTGCGGGCAACCCGCTCGCCACCGCAGCAGGTCTTGCCGCACTGAACGAACTCACGGACGACGTCTACATGGAGCTTGCGGCCCGGGCCCGACGGTTGGCGTCGATGCTGCGCGATGCGTGCGCTGCAGCCGACATCCCCACACAATTCCCGGTCGTCGGCACACTCGTCGGCATGTTCTTCGGCGACGCCGCCCGCGGCGGCCTTCCCGTCAACTTCGACGACGCGAAGAAAACCGATGAATCGCTGTACGCGCGTTTCTTCCATGCGATGCTCGCCGAGGGCGTTGCTCTCGCGCCCGGCGCGTACGAAGCACTCTTCGTCGGTGTTGGCCACGACGATGCGGTGCTCGACGACCTCGTCGAACGCGTGCACAGGGCAGCATCCCGCGCGGGGAAGTGAGCCGTGCGCCAGATCCTCTCCCGGCGCTTCCTTCTCGCGATATGTCTTCCACTCGTCGCGGCGCTGTGCTGGTGGTTCGTTGCCATACGAGGTAGCGGTGACTCCGTGAACAGTCGT
The DNA here is from genome assembly GCA_018970175.1 of Acidobacteriota bacterium. Classification (GTDB taxonomy): domain Bacteria; phylum Actinomycetota; class Acidimicrobiia; order Acidimicrobiales; family Ilumatobacteraceae; genus F1-20-MAGs119. The sequence continues at coordinate 38,990 of JAGWWV010000005.1, read as the reverse complement.
CCGCACTTCGTCTCGTACACGGCGTCGGTGGTCACCGTTCAGGCCGATCCCAATTGGGCTGCGAAGGACGGCATGACGACCGGCACCGCGCGTCTCGCGATGGACGACGGACGAACTCTCTACATCGCCGAAGCCACGCTCGGTGAGATTTCATGCACCGATTATGCGATGCCCAACGCCTGTGTGCTGCTTGCCGAAATGTTGGGCGATGCGCCGGTGTGGTTTGCGCTCACTCCCGCGACGGGCGATGAACCTCTCGCGCGACTTGCGCTTCCACCCGTCGTCGACATGCTGAACGACGGTGACGATGCGGTGCTCGCGAACGGATGGGTCGTACCTCTCGCCACGCCGACGAAACGCGAGTGCGACTCGGCAACGACGTCGCTTCGCGAATTCATCGACCGGTTCGGCTCGGACATGGAGGTTTCACTCAACCTCTCGACGGACGAGATCGACACCGTCACCTGCACGGCGGACTGACACCGAAGGCGGTGTCGTGGTGAGTAGTTACTTGGCGGTGGTCTCGCGCGGTTCGACGCCAATGGCATTCGGAGGAGGCATCATTGCCTTGAAGTCCTCGGCGATCTTGTCGAAAGAAGTTGCACCGCTTTCGAGTGCGGCAAAGATCTCCGACTCGGGGGAGCACCAGTGCTCGTACTCGGCGGCCCACTTTTCGTCCTTGGGGTCGGCACCGGCCAGGTCGTAGCGCACATGGCAGACCACTCCGAGAATCTCGTATTCGGTGAGTCCGCCGCCGTATTTCTCACCCTGCTGCGGCATGGGGTTGCCGTTGTAGGACAACGGGGCGTGGGCTCCGCCCTCGCGATTGGGGTCGCCGTACACCTTGATTCCCGCCGATGCATAGGCCTGGCTGCCCGTGTAAACAAAATTCAGCATGTCCTCGATGTGGGGGAACGTCTTTAAGACCTCGCCTTGGTAAAGGACTCGACCTGCGCCGCCCTGACCGGCAGCTCCGTGACAGCCTGCGCAGCCACCCCAGACTTCGGTTCCCATAGCCAAGGGGCCCTCGACGACCTTTTCGGTCGGCTTAATAGCTAAATAGTACAAAAAACCCCAGACCGGTAGCAAGCTCAACGTCGCCATTGCCCAGAACGGGATCTTGCGACGCGCCTTGGCGGCGGCGACGACGGGAGAGTCGGGCTTGGCCACCTTGGGGGCGGGTTCGGCTTTGGGGGCGGACTTTGCGGGAGTCGCTGCCGTGGGAACTGCGGGGGTTGAGTCGCCCGAAGCCGCCGGGGCTGCATCTCCCGAGCCGCCAGCGCGCCGATCACGGGAACGCTTGAGAAGGTGCTCGGGGATTTCGGTCACGGTCTCTCACCATAATCCCCCGCGCACGGGAACATGGAATCAAACGCATGCGTCACATGGTGCACGTGCAAAAGAGAAAGTCACTGAAATAGTGGGGGGCCGATGGGCGCTGACTAGTGTTCACTTTGAAGTTTCAGGGCTTGTGAGTCCCCTCGGAAGAGGGCCCGGAAAGGATCTTCGGCGCAATGCTGGCAATCGACGTACTCAAGTGGCCGGGAGTGAACCAGGCGTTCGTTTTTTCGTTCGTCTTCACCACTGCGCTCGCTCTTGTCGTCATTCCGTACGGAAAGCGCCGCAAGCCCGGGGCCAAGGTGTCGTGGGGCGAGGCGATGATCGGCTCGGCCTACATCTTTGCCGTGTTGTTCCTCGCTTTCGGCGTCGTGCCGCACCAATGGATCGACCACGCCGACAAGAACCTCGGATGGCGCAAGGACAAGCCGCTTCTTGGCCCTGGTGGAATTCTCCGGGCACAGTCGAGTGGCGGGAGTTTTCCCTTCGAGATCTCCTACGAAGCCGTGCGCGACATCATCGTTGTCGTCATCCATGCGATCTACATCGGCCTCTTCATGTACCTCGCGGTGTGGTGGCAAAAGCGCGGTCAAGTGCAGGCGAAGGAAATTGAAACGTCCACCTACGGCCGCCCACTCGTACGCAAGACCTGATCCGAACGTTCTTCGCACGACACCAACGAGCAGACCAACAAGAGAAGGGAAAGGAGACACAACATGGCAAAGACAGACGCGAACCCACCCATGCCTGATTGGTCGACCGAGTACCAGTTGGTTGAAGTCGACGCCGACTACCTCACCAAGGCCGTCAAACCCAAGCAGTTCATCCATATCGACCAATCCGAATGCATCATGTGCGAGGGCTGCGTCGACATCTGCCCGTGGAAGTGCATCCACATGGTCGACCCGGGCGCGGTAGCCGAATCGATCGGTACCGAACAGCCGGGCCTCGACCCCCGTGACAACGTGATGTTCATCATCGATGACGATGTCTGCACGCGTTGTGCGCTGTGCGTGGACCGCTGTCCCACCGGCGTCATCATTCTCGGAAAGGTCGGCGCACCCGCCGCCACCGGCGACTCTCACACACGTACCAACAACCATGGCTACGCCTACGGAATGCGTTTCTAGGAGCACCCCTCATGGCAAAGACGATTGACGACCAACCAACACCGACGCTGAAGGACCGCGTCTCGAAGATCGGTGAACAGGTTCAGGGAAGCCAAGCGTGGAACTCGATCTTCCGACCGGGATCGATTTTCCGCAAGGGCTACACCGACTCGCCACGCAACCGTTCGTACGTGATCATGAACTCGGTGCTGTACCACCTTCACCCGGTGAAGGTGAAGCGTCACGCCGTGAAGGTCAGCTACACGCTGTGCTTGGGAGGCCTGTCCTTCTTCCTCTTCATTCTTCTCACGGTGACGGGCATCTTCCTCATGTTCTTCTACCGACCAACCGCGGCAAACGCGTGGCAGGACATCCAGACCCTGCAGACGTCGGTGACCTTCGGTTTGCTCGTGCGCAACATGCACCGATGGGGTGCACACCTCATGGTGCTCACCGTCTTCTTGCACATGGCGCGCGTCTTCTACCACGGTGCCTACAAGCCCCCGCGCGAGTTCAACTGGGTAATCGGCGTCATCCTTCTCACCCTCACGCTTCTGCTCTCCTTCACCGGCTATCTGTTGCCGTGGGACCAACTGGCGCTGTGGGCGGTCGCGGTGGGAACCAACATGATGGGTTACACCCCGGTCTTCGGTAGTCAAGTTCGATTCGTGCTTCTCGGCGGTGTCGAAATCGGCTCCGAAACACTTCTTCGCTGGTACGTGCTGCACGTCATCATGCTTCCGTTCGTCATCGTCATCTTCATGGCGATCCACTTCTGGCGCGTCCGCAAGGACGGCGGCATTTCCGGTCCGTTGTGATGGAGGTTCACGTCAATGACTGAGATCCCCGAACATCTTCTGAAGCGAGCACAAGCCGCTCGCGAAAAGGCCGCGGGAGGCGACGACGCCGCATCCGCTGCGGGCAACGATCGGATTTCCGATCAGTTGCTCGACCGCACGAAGGCAGCCGGTTCCGGCGTCGCAGTTGCCGACCGGCCAACCGCCGTCGTCGCCGCACCTGCCGCGGGCGGGCTTCCCATCGGCGCTGGACCCGGTGGTCACACGCAGCGACTGCTCACGGTCGTGAAGTCGGGTTCGATTCAGGAAGTCAAGGCAGCACCGGTCGACAAGGTGCACACCTGGCCGCATCTTCTTGCAGTCGAGTTCGTCGCCTCACTTGCCTGCCTCGCATTCCTCTTCGTCTTCTCGTGGTTCGTCAACGCTCCGCTGCTCCAAGCGGCAAACGTCAACCAGACTCCGAACCCGTCGAAGGCCCCGTGGTATTTCCTCGGTTTGCAAGAGCTGCTCACGATGTTCCACCCGATGATCGCCGGCGTGACGCTGCCGGGCATGGGTCTCATTGCGCTCATCCTCGCGCCTTACCTCGACAAGAACCCGTCGAACAAGCCCGAGGATCGCAAGTTCATCACCAGCCTCATGACGGTTCACCTCATGTTCTGGGCGGTGCTCGTCATGATCGGTTCGTTCTTCCGCGGTCCGGGATTCAACTTCGTCTTCCCGTGGCGCGACGGCATCTTCTTCGAGTTGTGACCCGGAATCAGTGAAGTGAGAGGAACACACACATGAGCACTCCCCTCATCATCGCCCTGGCGGTCGCTGCGATCGTCGTGTTGGGCGGACTCGTCTTCGTCACCGCGGCACGCAAGTCCGAGGTGCGCGGCGCAGGTGCGTTGTCGCGCGAGACGAAAAAGCGTGACCGAAGCGCCGCCGCGTCGTCGTCGGGTGCCACCGGTCGTGCCTACGAGTCGGCAGCGACGGCGACATCAACCGACCTCGCCGTACGCGATTCGGTCGAGTTGACCGAGTGGGTCGCGCCCGACCCGGAAGCAATCGGCGAAACACGTCGCGCCTTTTTCAACCGTGCGACCGTCACGTTGATGAGCGCATCACTCGGGGCATTCGGCGCGTCGCTCATCGGCTTCCTCTGGAAGGGATCTTCGGGCGGTTTCGGTTCGAAGATCGCCGTCGGCAAGATCGACGATGTCATCCAGGGCATCAAGTCGAACAAGGGCTTCATGTATTACCCCGAGGCGCGTGCGTGGGTGACCGAGTATCCGAAGGACTCGGTTGCGAAGGCCCAAGCGATCTACGGCAAGCAAGCCGCGGTGTTCTCGGGCATGCAGGCCGGCGTCGTTGCGCTGTACCAGAAGTGCCCGCACCTCGGATGCCGTGTGCCGAACTGTGCAAGTTCGCAGTGGTTCGAATGTGGCTGCCATGGCTCGATGTACAACCGCGTTGGTGAAAAGAAGGGTGGTCCTGCTCCGCGAGGAATGGATCGCTTCGGTGTCGCCGTGAACAACGGCGTGCTTGTCATCGACACGGGCGCCGTCTTCGGCGGACCGCCGATCGGCACCAACACAACCGGTCAAGAGGCCGAGGGTCCGCACTGCCTTGCCGCCGGCGGAGGTGGTCACTGACCATGGTTGCCAACCTCACGACCAACGTTGCATGGATTGTCCTCGCGGCCATCGTCGTCGCATGGGTCATCTACGCGGCTTTCAACATTCGTGGCTCGCGCCGCGAGTACGGGTCCGAACTTGAACTCGCCGCCAACCGCAAGCCGTACTACGACGACGAGGTACTCGAGGGCAAGAAGCTCGAGCGCACCCAGTTGTTGGGCCTTGCGTTCCTCGCTGTCATCACGATTTCGCTTCCTCTTTATTGGGTGCTCGAGCCGAGCCGCCAATCAAATGCAGAGTTCGGATGGAACAAGCGTTTCGCCAGTTGGGGCGGCAAGTTGTTCGACGTGACCGCGAATGGTGGATTCAACTGCGCAGGCTGCCACGGAGGTATGAAGGCCAACGGGGGCAACGCTCCGTACGCCGTCACCGACCCGAAGACCGGCGAAGTGAAGGCTGTCAGCTGGAAGGCGCCTGCGCTCAACACGGTGTATCAGCGCTACTCGGAGGAAGAAGTTCGCTTCATCCTGCAATACGGCCGTCCATTCTCACCGATGTCACCATGGGGAACCATCGGTGGCGGCCCGATGAACGACCAACAAATCCAGACGCTGCTCGATTACTTGAAGAGCATCCAAATTCCCCGCGAAGGTTGCGACAGTCCAAACGACAACCCGAAGTTGTGCTCCGGCGGGTCGATGCCAAAGTCAAAGACCGACGAAATCCAGGCAGAGGCGGAGCGCCTCGTGAAGGCTGGTGCCTACAAGACAGTGGGCGAGGCGCTCTTCAACCTCGACCTTGACGGAGGCGTCTACTCCTGCGCTCGGTGCCACACGAAGGGTTGGTCGTACGGCGATGCCCAGACAACCGGCGGTGGCGCATTCGGTCCGAACCTCACGGGCGGATCGACAGTGCGTCAGTTCCCGAGCCAGGACGACATGATCGCCTTCATTCACAACGGTTCGGAGCTTGGCAAGAAGTACGGCGAACAGGGACAGGGCAGCGGACGCATGCCCGGTTTCGGTGCGACGTACACCGACGAGCAGATCAAGGCGATCGTTGAATACGTGAGGGGTCTCTAGATGTTGTCAACACTCCTGGCGGTCGGCTGGGAACCCGAGATCCGCGGCGCACTCACCGTCATCATCGGCGTTGTTGCACTGATGGGCAGTGTGTATCTCCTGCTCGGCACCAACCTCGGCGCGCGCCTCGGCTTCCTCGTCGCACTCGCGGGCTTGTTCGGTTGGATGGCAACGATGGGCGCCATTTGGTGGACCTACGGCATCGGTCTCAAAGGTCGTGAGCCGTCGTGGAAGCCTGCTGCTCCAATTTCGATCGTTCGTGACGCACGACTACTCGACCGCGCCGAGGTCATCGGCGCCCCGATCAAAATCGATGCAGGTGCCGCACCGACCGAAGTCGCCAAGGCCGCCCAAGCAGCGTTGGTCGACGAAGGTTGGACCCGGCTCGACGATGCCGACCCGCGTCGCGGCCAAGCTGTCGCCTCGGCCGACGACATCATCCAGAACCGAGCGAAGGAGTACGCGGCCGGCGAGTACACCGCGGTGTCGGTGTACGACAGTGGCGGTGAGCGTTGGCCGAAAGTTTCCGACTCGCTCGACTTCACGGCGTTCTTCCACAAGCCGCGCTATGCACTCGTTGAACTGGCATCACTCGTGCCGCAACGTACCGAGCCGGGCCGTGCGCCTGCCCGACCCGTCATTGACGAATCTCAACCGCATCGCTACCTGCTCATGATCCGTGACCTCGGCTCGAAGCGTCAGCCCGCGGTGTTCATCACCATCGGATCAACGATCATTTTCCTCATCCTCTGCTGGCTCCTCCACCGTCGTGATCGGTTCCTTCAGGAAAACGTTGCGGGTGAGTTGAATCCGGCGAAGGTCTAGGACGGGCGCGCGTCGTGGGGCAGTACCTCCCGATCATTGCTTTGCTTGTTCTGGCCATCCTCTTTGGTGCGCTCAGTTTCATTGCATCGGTTCTGCTTGCGCCGAAGCGTCCTAACGCAGCCAAGGAAGCTCCGTACGAGTGTGGCATCGTGCCGGGTCGCGAGCCACCCCAGCGTTTCCCGGTGTCGTTCTACATCGTCGCGATGTTGTTCATCATGTTCGACATCGAGATCATCTTCGTCTACCCCTACGCGGTCGACCGTGAGTTCCTCGGATCGTTCGCATTCTTCGAAATGCTGGCGTTCAGCGGCGTGTTCTTCGTCGCCTTCGTTTACGTCGTCGCCCGCGGCGCACTCGACTGGGGACCGCTGCAGCGGGCGGGTCGCACCGACGCGTCGTTCGAAGGTGTCGTGTCCGCGACACGCACGACCACATCGACCATCCGCCGCGTGGGAGCCGAGGGTCGTCTCGAACCCGATCAGGAAGGCGCGGCTGCCTGATGGGCGTGCGTGACGTTCTCGATGAGGGCCTCGGTGGCCTGCAGCACAACTTCCTCACGGGGCGTATCGAAGACCTGGTCAACTGGTCACGTTCACGGTCGTCGTGGCCGGCGTCGTTCGGTCTCGCGTGCTGCGCCATCGAAATGATGGCGACCGGTGCCGCGCACTACGACCTCGCCCGGTTCGGCATGGAGGTTTTCCGTGCTTCCCCGCGTCAGGCCGACATCATGATCGTCGCCGGTCGCGTCAGCCAAAAGATGGCCCCGGTTCTTCGTCAGGTCTACGACCAGATGATGGAGCCGAAGTGGGTCATCTCGATGGGCGTGTGCGCATCGAGCGGCGGAATGTTCAACAACTACGCGATCGTCCAGGGTGTCGATCAGGTCGTGCCGGTCGATGTGTACGCACCGGGTTGCCCTCCGACGCCCGAAACCTTGATCCACGCGATCGAGACCCTCCACCAGTTGATCGAAGACGGAGAGATCCTGCGCCGCCGCAAGGAAACCGGTGCGGGCGCCAACGTTCACATCCACGAAATCCCCGCCGGGTCGGTCAGTACGCCCGTCATTCTCGGAAGTCGTTGACGATGAGCGAGGACACCGCAGTGACCAACCACGCACCTGAATCGGCCCCGACGCGTTACGGCTGTCACGTCACCGACTCGCGGGGTCAGGTGGTCATTCATCCGACACGCGAAAACTACGTCGCGACGTTGAAGGCTTTGGTTGACGATTCCTTCGTCTTGTGCACCGATCTCACTGCGGTCGACTATTCGACGTACGCCTCGCGGGTCGGCAAGCCAAGCGAACGGTTCGAAGTCGTTCTCAATCTGATTTCGCTCGAACGTCGCGAGCGGATTCGCGTCCGCGTGGCGGTACCCGAAGCAGACGCAACCTTGCCCTCGGCGTTCGATCTCTATCCCGGAACGGAAGCGATGGAGCGCGAGGTCTACGACATGTTCGGTATCACCTTCACCGGCCACCCCGACCCGTCGAGAATTCTCATGCCCGAAGACTGGAACGGCCACCCGCTGCGAAAGGACTATGCGATTGGTCGCATTCCCGTTCAATTCAAGGGGAGTCCGTCGTGACCGATCTCATTACCGCGACACCCGGGGCCACCGCCGAAGGCAACCAAGAGATGCGTTCGCGCAGCGAATTGACGGCGCGTGAAGTGATGCGCGAAGTCGGGTCCGTGCTACGAATGTCCGAATCACAGGCCGCCGCACTGGCCACCGAGAACGTCGACCCGACGGAAGTTCCCGAGGATCAGTCGATGATCATCAACATGGGTCCGCAACACCCCAGCACCCATGGAGTTCTGCGCCTCATGCTCGAACTCCAGGGTGAACGCGTATTGCGTTGCAAGCCGATCATCGGGTATCTGCACACCGGTATGGAAAAGACCGGCGAGGACCTCACCTTCATGCAGGGCGGCACGAACGTCACGCGCATGGACTACCTGTCGCCCCTGAACAACGAACTCGTCTTTTCGATGGCGGTCGAAAAGCTTCTCGGAATCGACGGCGACATTCCCGAGCGTGCGGTGTGGATGCGCATGCTGTTGTCGGAACTGAATCGCATGAGCAGTCACCTGCTCTTCCTTGCGACGAACGGCATGGACATCGGTGCGGTGTCGATGATGATCTACGGCTGGCGTGAACGCGAGGAAGTCCTCCGGTTCTTCCAGAAGGTCACGGGTCTGCGGATGAACCACAACTTCATCCGCCCGGGCGGACTCGCGGCCGATCTCCCCGCGGGTTGGCGCGACGACGTTCTCGACATTCTCGACCGGCTCCCCGAGCGTCTTGCCGAGTACGACATCTTGATGACCGAGCAGCCAATCTGGCGCGAGCGTCTGCAGGGCGTCGGCGTCATCACGGCCCAGGAAGCGGTTGCACTCGGCGCAACCGGACCGATTCTGCGTTCGACCGGCGTCCCGTGGGACCTGCGTCGCGACATGCCCTACCTGCGTTACACCGAAGTCGACTTCGACGTGATCGTCGGTTCGTACGGCGATGCCTTCGATCGTTACGCGATCCGCCTCAACGAGATCCGTGAGTCGATGAAGATCGTGCGCCAGATTCTCGATCGGATGCCGTCGGGCGACTACCGCATCCAGGACAAGAAGGTCACTCCGCCGCCGCGTGCGCGCATCGACGAGTCGATGGAAGCCTTGATCCACCACTTCAAGATCTTCACCGAGGGGTTCAAGGTCCCCGAGGGCGAGGTCTACGTGGGTATCGAGAGCCCCCGCGGCGAGATCGGCTGCTACATCGTGAGCGACGGCTCGTCGAAGCCGTACCGCATGCACATGCGCGCGCCTTCTTTCGTCAACATCCAGTGTCTTCCGCACATGATGCGCGACGGCCTCGTTGCCGACGCCGTTGCGGTCATCTCTTCGGTCGATCCCGTTCTCGGCGAGGTCGACCGATGAGCCGGCTGACCGACACCAACGTCGCAATCGCGAACGAAATCATCGCGCGTTATCCGCGGCCCAAGTCCGCACTCATTCCACTGCTGCACCTCTCGCAGGAGCAGAACGGCTACGTCACCGATGCGGCGATGAAGCACATTGCCGAACTGGTCGGAGTCACCCCCGCTGAGGTTCTCGGCACGGCGTCGTTCTACGAAATGTTCAAGTTCGAACCGGTCGGCAAGTACGTGATCAACATCTGCGGAACCATGTCGTGTGCGCTCATGGGATCCGAGGAGCTGCTCCACCATGCCGAGCACCGCCTGGGCATCAAGGCCGGCGGCACGACTGCAGACGGTTTGTTCACGATCGAACACGCCGAGTGCCAGGCCGCGTGCACCGAGGCACCGTGTCTGCAGGTCAACTATCGCTACCGCTTCCGCATGACGCCCCAGCAACTCGATGCCCTCATCGACGACCTGGCTGCCGGAAAGTTGGCCGAGGAAATTCCGCCGCACGGAACCCTTGCGCGGGTGCGTCAACACATTCCCGCCGATCGCTCGGTCGGCGCGGTGCCCCCCGAGGCTCCCGGCCAGGAGCCCGCATGGATGAACGGAAAGGCCGCGCTGTGACCGGTACCTACGCACATGCCGCCGGGTTCATTGCCGGTGACCGTCCGAAGATCGTGACCTCGCGCTTCGAATACGCCGACTCCCACACGCTCGAGCGCTACCTCGCCACCGATGGTTACAAGGGTCTGCGCGCCGCGTTGGCGCGGCCGGCCGCCGACGTGCACGAAGAGGTGAAGAACGCAACCGTTCTCGGTCGTGGCGGCGCGGGATTCCCGGCCGGCACCAAGTGGGGTCTCATGCCCCAGGGGAACTTCCCGCGGTATCTCGTCGTGAACGGGGACGAGAGCGAGCCGGGCACCTACAAGGACCGACTCCTCATGGAGCGCGACCCGCACCAGTTGATCGAAGGTTGTCTCATTGCGTGCTACGCCGCCGGACTCACGCGCTGTTTCCTGTACATCCGCGGCGAGATGGCGACGGCCCAGGAACGCGTCGCCGCGGCACTGAACGAGGCCTACGCCGCGGGTTACGTGGGACGAAACATTCTCGGTTCGAACTTCTCCGTCGACATCGTCCTGCACTGGGGTGCGGGAGCGTACGTCGTGGGCGAGGAAACCGCCCTGATCGAAAGTCTCGAAGGCAACCGCGGAATGCCACGACTCAAGCCGCCCTACTTCCCGGCGGCAATCGGTTTGTACGGCCAGCCCACGATCGTGAACAACGTCGAGACGTTGGCGAACCTGCCGTGGCTCGCGCGCAACGGTGCCGAGGCGTACACGGCAATCGGCACGAAAACGTCGCCCGGAACGCGCATGGTCGCCGTGTCGGGTCACGTCAAGCGTCCCGGTGTCTATGAAATCGTCAACGGCACGACGACGTTCAGGGATCTCCTCTACGGCGACGAGTTCTGTCAGGGCATTCGCAACGGCAACAAACTGAAGGCGTTCGTCCCGGGCGGTGGATCCGCACCGTGGTTCCTCCCCGACCAGCTCGACCTTCCGTTCGAGGCAAGCCAAGTTGGTCCCGCCGGGTCGATGCTCGGTTCCGGCGCCATCATGGTGATGGACGAGACCACCGATATTCCCCACGCCGCGCTCACGCTCACGCGTTTCTACGCACACGAATCGTGCGGAAAGTGCACGCCGTGTCGCGAGGGTGGCACCTGGCTCGAACGCATTCTCACCCGCATCGTCGAGGGCAACGGCACGGATGCCGACCTCGAACAACTCATCGAAGTGGGAACGTCCATCTGTCCGGGTGATTTCCCGCACGCGTCGAGCGAACGACTCGGTCTCGGTGCCGTTCCCTTCCCCTACAAGATGACGACGATCTGCTTCGTCGGACCGTCGGCATACGCGCCGGTCAACTCGGCACTCACACTGTTCCCCGAAGAGTTCGCAGCGCGGGTCACCACGCGCAACCGGATTCCCGTCACTGCCGTGGGCGGTGAGTGATGAGCACCACGGAATCAAGCGACGCCCAGGAAGTGATCGTCGACCCGAATGCGGTGACCATCAACTTGAACGGCCGCGAGGTGGCGGCTCGCAAGGGTGAATTCATCATTGCGGCAGCCGATCGTGCGGGCGACTTCATCCCGCGGTTCTGCTACCACCCGCGCATGAAGTCGGTCGGGATGTGTCGGCAGTGCATAGTCGAAGTCGACGGACCACGCGGACCGATGATGGTCGTGTCGTGCATGACCCCGGTTGCCGACGGTCAGGTCGTTCGTACCGAAACCGACCAGGTGAAGCGCGCACAAGAGGGCGTCCTCGAGTTGTTGCTCGCGAATCACCCGCTCGACTGCCCGGTGTGCGACAAGGGCGGCGAGTGCCCCCTGCAGGACCAGGCGTTCTCCCATGGACCCGGCGAGAGTCGCTACGTCGAAGAAAAGCGTCACTACGAAAAGCCGATCGCGATCAGCGACCTCGTTTATCTCGACCGCGAGCGCTGCATTCTCTGCGACCGGTGCACACGTTTCGCAAGCGACGTCGCGGGTGACCCGCTCATCTCGTTCACCCACCGTGGCAACAACACACAGGTGCTCACTTTCCCCGACGAACCGTTCGCTTCGTACTTCTCGGGCAACACGGTGCAGATCTGCCCCGTTGGTGCGTTGACGGCGAAGCCCTACCGCTTCAAGGCGCGTCCATGGGATCTCGAAGAAACCGAGAGCACCTGCACGACCTGTGCCGTTGGTTGTCGCGTGTCGGTTCAATCGAGCCGCGATCAGATCGTTCGTTTGCAAGGCATCGACAACCCCGATGTTCCCGGCGAGGGAACCTTGAACTGGGGTTGGCTGTGCGACCGTGGACGCTTCAACTTCGAGTCGATCGGAAGCGAAGAGCGGTTGACCAGTCCGATGCTGAAGACCGACAAGGGTCTTGCGCAAACGTCGTGGGCAAATGCACTCGAGGCCGCAGCCCGTGCGATTCGTCTCGCAGTCTCGTCGCGTGGCGCGGAAAGCGTGGCAATTCTCGGTGGCGCTCGTTTGGCGAACGAGGATGTCCGCGCGTGGTCGATGCTGGCCGATGCGATCGGGGTTTCGTTGCGCGACCCGCAGATCGACGACGGACTGCCCGCCGAGATCTTTGAATTGCCGCAGGCATCCATCGACGACGCGGCGTCGGCGGGAACCATTGTTCTCCTCGCTCCCGACCTGAAAGAAGAGTTGCCGGTTCTTCATCTGCGCCTTCGTGACGCGGCAACCAAGCGCGGTGTGCGCATCATCGAAATCGCACCGAAGGCCTCGGGTCTCACGCGACATGCGTGGAAATTCGTCCCCTACGAACCCGGCAATCAGGTTGCAGCGGTCAAGGCTGCGCTCGCGGATCCGTCGATCGCGGGGCAGCTCGCCGGTGGCAATGTCGTGGTCGTCCTCGGACGAAGCAATCTTGCCGAGTCGGTCGACTTCACGCTTCAGGCGTACAACGCACTCGCTGCCGGCATTCCGGCGCTTCGGGTTCTTCCGGTGTTGCGGCGCGGCAACGTACGCGGTGCCCTCGAACAGGGTCTTGCTCCGACCTCGGGTGATGCGCGCGACATTCTCCGCGCCGCTGCCGACGGTCGCGTCGAGTGTCTGGTTCTTCTCGGCGCCGACCCGTTGAGTGACGCACCCGATGCCGACCTGGCCCGCCGTGCCCTGGCGTCGGCGCGCAGCATCGTCGCTCTCGACACGTTCCCCTCGGCTTCGTCGGTGCTCGCCGACGTTCTTCTTCCGGTGTCGGCATACGCCGAGCGCACGGGCAGCGTCACGAACATCGAGGGTGGAATCAGCTGTCTGTCCCAGCGCGTCACCGCAAAGGGGACGAGCCGCCCCGACTGGATGGTTGCGATCGAACTCGCCGAACGTCTGGGTCACGACCTCGGCGTGGGCTCGCTGACCGATCTCGCGGCGCAACCGATGGAGTCGTCGGGTCGTGCCGCGCTCAGCGCGACGAACCTGGTCGCCCCCGATCGCAATTCGTACGACCTTCGACTCGTCGTGTCGCGGAAGATGTACGACCGCGCCGTCGGCACGGTGACCAGCAAGTCCCTTGCAAACCTCGGTTCGGGGGCCGCCATCCACCTCAACCCGCGCGACATCGAGGCCATCGGTACCGCTGCGGGTCGCGACGTGCGTGTGTCGACCTCACGAACATCGATCGTGTTGCCCGTGCGCGCCGACGTCGGCGTGATGAAGGGCACTGCGTGGGTGCCGTTCAACCAGACCGGTGCCGACATCCGCGAGCTCATCAGTAGCGACCAACCCGTGATCGACGTGCGAGTGGAGAACCTGAAGTGAACGTTCCCTCGTTTCTTGCGATCGACCCGCTCCTCGACGGTGACCTTCTCTGGACTCCGCTGCTCATCGTCTTGATGAAGGTGTTGGTCGTGTTCGTCGTCGGACTCGTGGCGACGATGCTGATGGTGTGGTTCGAGCGCAAGGCGATCGCCGGCATGCAGAACCGCATCGGTCCCAACAAAGCCGGCCCCTTCGGTCTGTTGCAAACGCTCGCCGACGGCATCAAGTTGTTCTTCAAGGAAGATCTGCTTCCCGAAAAGGCCGACAAGTTCGTGTTCCGTCTGGCCCCGTATCTCTCGTTCGTTCCGGCGTTTCTGGCGTTCGCCATCATTCCGCTCGGCGGGGACTTCCGTGACGGCAACGGGGGATTCGTCACCTGGTTCGGTGAAACGACGCGAGTCCAGCTCGCCGATCCGCCCGTCGGCGTTCTTTTCGCACTCGCCATCTCGTCGATCGCGGTCTACGGCATCATGCTTGCGGGTTGGTCAAGCGGTTCGAAGTATCCGCTTCTCGGCTCGGTCCGCGCGTCGGCGCAGATGGTCAGTTACGAGGCGTCACTCGGTCTTTCGCTCGCCGCGGTCATTCTCGTCTGCGGGACGCTCTCGACGAGCGGCATCGTCGACGCACAGTCGTCGATCGGGTCGTGGAACCTCGTCGCGACAGGCGTCGTTCCATTCCTCATCTTCCTCGTCTCTGCGACTGCCGAACTGAACCGCCCACCGTTCGACCTCGTCGAAGCCGAGCAGGAACTGGTTGGCGGTTTCAACACCGAGTACTCGTCCATTCGGTTCGCCCTCTTCTTCCTTGCCGAATTCATGAACACGATCACGATGTCGGCGTTCATCGTGACCTTGTTCTTCGGTGGCCCGCAGCCGATCACGATCGGTGACACGACGCTCGACATCCCGCTCATCCCGAACGCCCTCGAGGGCACGGTGTGGCTGCTCCTCAAGGTGCTGGTCTTCCTCTACATCTACGTGTGGTTCCGCGGCACGCTTCCGCGTTTCCGTTACGACCAACTGATGGACCTCGGATGGAAGTTCCTCATCCCCGCATCGCTCGGCTGGTTCATGCTCCTCGCCGCGCAGCGGCTCGCCGACGATCGTGGCTGGGATCAGTGGCTTGTCGTGCCCTTGTCACTCGCGGTGATCATCATCGCGTTCATCATGATGCAGCTCGCTTTCCGGTCGAGTGACCGCAACCGCGAAGCCGAGGGGGTGCAGTTCTAGATGGGTTATCTCGGAGGATTCCTCGTCACGGTCCGCCAGCACGGCAAGCGCAACCGTGTGACCACCGAATACTCGGGTGGGCGCATGTTCCGTCGTGGCAAGAAGGAAAAGCACGACGAAAAGATCGACAAGCCCGAGCGCCTCCATGGCCGGCACGTTCTCAACCGTTACGAAGACGGCATGGAGAAGTGCATCGGCTGCGAACTGTGTGCCGGCGTGTGTCCGGCGAAGTGCATCTACGTGCGCGGCAAGGACAACGACCCCGCCGATCCGACGTCACCGGGCGAACGCTTCGGTTTCGTCTACGAAATCAACTATCTCCGCTGCATCCATTGCGACATGTGCGTCGAGGCCTGTCCGACCGAAGCGATCACCGAAACCAAGCTCTTCGAGTTCTCGTTCACGAACCGTCGCGACGCGATCTACACCAAGTCCGAGTTGCTCGTCGACGATTCGGGCAAGCCCCAGCACTTGCCCTGGGAAGACTGGCGGCCGGGGGAGGACCAGCACACGTCGGGCTGGATGCGTGCAACGTCACCCAGCGGCGATGCCGATTTCGAAGGCATCGTGGCGTGGAGCGGCGAGCTCGGCCATGGCATCCGTGCGGCCGAGCCGGCGCAAACCGATCGGGACGGTCGCTGAATGGAGTTGTTCGTCTTCGTCTGCGCCGCGCTCATGGTTCTCGTCGGCGCGCTTGGTGTCGTGTTGCGCTCGAATCCGGTTCACGCGGCCCTCAGCATGATTCTCACCCTCTTTGGTATCGCGGTGTTGTTCGTTTCGCGCGAAGCGAACTTTCTCGCCGCGGTTCAGGTGATCGTTTACGCGGGCGCGATCGTCGTCCTCTTCCTCTTCGTGATCATGCTGCTCGGCGTCGACCGTGCCGAAGACCTCCGTACCGAGCCACTCGGCCGGATTCAGCGTCCACTTGCCGTGATCCTGGGTCTCGGAGTGTTCGCGGTTCTCACGACCGCTGTCGTCCGTGCGCGCGAGTCGTTCAGATTCAAGGGTGACGGTGTTCAAGTTGCGAACCTGCAGGATCCCGACGGAAACATCCGTCAGATCGCACGGTCGATCTTCGGGGACTACGTCGTGGCCTTCGAATTGACCTCAGTTCTTCTCATTGTCGCCGTCGTCGGAACCGTCGTTCTCGCACGTCGCCGCAAGTCCGACAGGACCTCCGCATGATTGGCATGATTGCGGCCGCAGTGGTGCCCACCACGACCTGGTATCTGGTTCTCGCAGCGGGTCTGTTTGCGATCGGCATGATCGGCGTTCTCGTTCGCCGCAACCCGCTCATCATGTTCATGTGCATCGAGCTCATGTTGAACGCCGTGAACCTCACGTTCGTCGCGCTCGCCACGGAACTCACCGACATCGACGGCCAGACGGCCGTTTTCTTCGTCCTCGTCGTTGCCGCGGCCGAGGTCGTTGTCGGTCTCGGCATCATCGTGTCCATCATGCGTCGCCGTCAGCAGGCGACAGCCGACGACCTCGCGGCGCTGAAGGGTTAGATCCATGCTCGACGTCGTCTGGTTGATCCCCGCTCTGCCGCTTGCCGGTTTCCTCCTGCTCGTGCTCTTCGGACGCAGGTTGGGTGAGCCCCGCGCCGGATACCTGGCGGCGGCAATGTGCGGGGGAGCGTTCGTGGTCACCGCCCTCACGTTCTTCGACATGCTGTCGAAGAGTGCGGAAGAGCGCTCGCACGTCATCGACTTGTTCACTTGGATCCCGGTGGGTTCGCTCGAAGTCAAGATGGCGTTCCTCGCCGATCCGCTGTCGATCACGATGGCACTCTTCGTCACCGGAATCGGCACGCTCATTCACCTCTACGCCGTCGGCTACATGCACGGCGATCCGAAGTTCTCGAAGTTCTTCATCTACCTCAACTTGTTCGCCTTTTCGATGCTGATGCTCGTACTCGGCGAAAACCTTCTCGTTACGTTCCTCGGTTGGGAGGGAGTCGGCACGTGCTCGTACTTCCTCATCTCCTTCTGGCACACGCGCGAGAGTGCGGCCACCGCCGGCAAGAAGGCCTTCGTCACCAACCGTGTGGGTGACTGGGGCGTCATGACCGCCATGTTCCTCGCGTTTGCCTCGGTCGGAACGCTGTCGTACAAGGGAATCAACGATGCCGCGATCGGTGGCTCGCTCAGTCAGGTGACCGCGACGGCCATTGCGCTCATGCTCTTCGTCGGAGCGTGCGGAAAGAGCGCGCAGTTGCCTCTCTACATCTGGTTGCCAGACGCGATGGAAGGTCCCACCCCGGTTTCCGCCCTCATCCACGCGGCGACCATGGTGACCGCGGGTGTATTCCTGATGACACGAATGAACCCCGTCATCCACGAGGCCTACACATGGGCCCCGATGATCATCGCGGTGGTGGGCGCGGCAACGGCGCTCTTTGCGGCAACCATCGCAGTCGCGCAGAACGACATCAAGAAGGTGCTCGCGTATTCGACGGTCTCGCAGCTCGGTTACATGTTCCTTGCCGTCGGCTCGGGCGCATACGTAGCGGCGATCTTCCACATGGTCACCCATGCCTTCTTCAAGGCCCTGCTCTTCCTGGGTTCGGGTTCGGTCATCCATGGCATGCACCACGAACAAGACATGCGACGCATGGGAGCGCTTCGCAAGTTGATGCCGGTCACCGCCGTAACCTTCATCATCGGCTGGCTGGCGATTGCCGGAGTGCCGCCGTTCGCCGGGTTCTGGTCGAAGGACGAAATTCTCCTCTACGTGTACGCCAACAACAGGGCGCTCTACGTGGTCGGTTTGGTGACCGCGTTGCTCACCGCCTTCTACATGACCCGTCAGGTCATCATGGTGTTCTTCGGTGAGGCTCGCTGGAACGACCACAGTGAAGAACACGGTGCTCACGGCGACTTCAAGCCGCACGAGAGCCCGCGAATCATGTTGCTGCCGCTCGTCGTTCTCGCCGGCCTTTCCATCGTCGGTGGCGCCCTGCAGCTGCCGTTCACCAAGGACCTGCATTTCCTGGAGAAGTGGCTCGAACCCGTCATCGAACACGGCGAAGCGAGCATCAAGGGTTCATGGGCCTATGACAACAAGTACGTGCTCATGGGCGTTGCAATCCTCGTTGCCTTGGCCGGAATCGCCGCAGCCGTCTCGGTGTATGCGAAGAAGAAGGTGAAGGCGATCGAGCCCGAGCTCCTCGCAAACGGTTGGTTCTACGACCGTCTCGTCTCGAACTTCATGGGTGGTCCCGGACGCAGGGCGTTCGATGCCGTCGCATGGGCCGATGCGAAGGTCATCGATGGTGCGGTGCGCGGAACCGGGGTCGCGGTCCGATCGGCGAGCGGCGTCACCCGACGCGTGCAGAGCGGATTCGTTCGTGCCTACGCGGCGATCATCGCAATCGCGGTGCTCGTCATGCTGGTTTGGTTCGTCTACAGGGGGATCGCCTGATGTACGCCGCAGAAGCAGCTCACGGCGCGAGTCTCTCGTTTCCGATCCTGACGGCGCTCGTTCTCGTCCCGGCGATCGGCGGCATCCTCACCATTCTCACGAGCAACCGTCGACCCGAGTCGACCAAGTTCGTCGCCCTTGTCGCGAGCACCATCACGGCGGGCCTCAGCGTCTGGCTTCTTTCGTCGTTCGAAACTGCCGACGCCGGATTCCAGTTCGTGTCGCAGCACCCATGGATCCGTGACTGGGGCATCGGCTGGCACGTCGGTGTCGACGGTATTTCCCTCTTCCTCGTCGTACTGACGGGCTTCCTCTTTCCGCTCGTCATCGCCGGCATCGACCCGCACCACGATCACAAGCGATACCTCGGATGGATGCTGGTCCTCGAGGCCGGTGTGATGGGAAGTTTCATCAGCCTCGACCTCTTCCTCTTCTTCCTCTTCTTCGAAATCGTTCTCGTGCCGATGTACTTCCTCATCGGTGGCTGGGGCTACGACCAACGCGTCTACGCCGCGACGAAGTTCTTCCTGTACACGATGTTCGGTTCGGCCTTCATGCTGGTCGGCATCATCGCGACGGCGGTTCTCGCAAAGAACAGCCTCGGTTACGTCACGTTCGATCTCGTGAAGCTCGGGGAGGGCGCCGACTTCGCAACCTCGACCGGGCGTTGGCTCTTCATGGCGTTCGCCATCGCATTCGCCGTCAAGGTGCCGCTCTTCCCGCTGCACACCTGGCTGCCCGATGCGCACACGCAGGCGCCGACCGGCGGTTCGGTCATTCTCGCCGGTGTCTTGTTGAAGTTGGGTACCTACGGCTTCCTGCGTTTCGGTCTTTACCTCTTCCCCGAGGCGTCGGTGTGGGCGCGACCACTTTTCCTCACGCTTGCCGTCGTGGGCATTCTGTGGGGCGCGATCGCAGCCACGATGCAAAAGGACCTGAAGCGACTCGTCGCATACTCGTCCGTCGCGCACCTCGGGTTCATCGTCCTCGGTACGTTCGCCTTCACGTCGCAGGCGATCACGGGTGGCGTGATGCAGATGGTGAACCACGGCGTTTCCACCGGCGCACTCTTCTTGCTGGTTGGCATGATCTACGAGCGTCGCCACACCCGGGAGATTTCGGAACTGAAGGGCCTGCAGAGCGTGGCGCCGATCTTTGCGGCGGCGTTCATGGTGGTCATGCTGTCTTCGATCGGCGTGCCCGGCCTCAACGGTTTCGTCGGAGAGTTCCTCATCCTCATCGGATCGTTCGGCAACGCTCGCTGGTGGGTCGTCATCGGCGCCACCGGTGTCATCCTCGCGGCGCTCTATTTGCTGTGGGCCTACCAACGTGTTTTCCATGGCGAACCCGACGAAGCAAACTCGACTTTCGAAGAGCTTCGTCCACGGGAAGGGATGCTCCTCCTTGCATTCATCGCGGCGATCGTCTTCACCGGTGTCTTCCCGAAGCCGATGCTCGATCGCATCGAGCCGAGTGTGAAGGCCCTCGTCACCCACGTCGAGGAACGTACGGGTCGCGACCTCGAGTTCACCGAGAAGGAAATCGCACCCGTCGACCACTCGTCCGACAAGAAGTCGGATGAGAAGTCCGAAGGGCACGGAGGCTGAGCATGTTCGCAGCAGAAACCCTTGTCGGACCCTCGATTCCGTGGTTCACCCTCAGCCCGCTCCTCACACTGCTGGCCGGCGCGTGCATTCTCATGCTGTTCGGATCGCTGCTTCCGCAGTGGCCGCGCGGTCTGTACGGCATCGTCAGTGCGGCAACCGCTGCGACCGCAATCGTCTTTTGTTTCTTCTTGTGGGACAACCTGAGTGACGGCAAGCCCGAGACGATCATCGGCGACGCGCTTGCATTCGACCACTTCGCGGTTCTCGGCACCATCACCATCTGTATTGCGGTGCTCCTGGCCAGCCTGACGACCAGCGACTACCTCGTACGCGAAAACGAGGACGGGCCTGAATTGTTCGTGCTGTACCTCGCAGCCGCAATCGGCGGCATCGTGATGGTCGCCTCGCAGGACCTCGTCGTCTTGTTCCTCGGTCTCGAAACCCTGAGCCTTGCCCTCTACGTTCTCGCGGCGAGCAACAGGCGCCGCGAAGAAAGCCAGGAAGCCGGGCTCAAGTACTTCATCCTCGGCGGTTTTTCATCGGCGTTCTTCCTGTACGGCATCGCCCTCATTTACGGAGCAACGAGCCACACGAACCTCGGTCGCATCATGGAGACCCTGTCGACGTCGCAGGTGTTCCCGCGCAACGACGTCTTGTTGTTGGTCGGAATCGGGTTGCTTCTCGTCGGCCTGGCCTTCAAGGTTGCCGCGGTGCCGTTCCAGGTGTGGACACCCGACGTCTACCAAGGCGCACCGACGCCGGTGACGTCGTTCATGGCGTCGGCCGGCAAGACCGCCGCGTTCGCCGCGTTCCTGCGCATCAGCGTGACCGCCCTCGAAAGTCGCGTCGACGATTGGCGTCCCGTGGTGTGGGTGCTCGCCGTCCTCAGTCTGGTCGTCGGCTCCGTTCTGGCGGTCACACAAACCAACGTCAAGCGCATGCTCGCGTACTCGTCAATCAGCCACGCCGGATTCATTCTTCTCGGGGTCGAGGCTGCGTCGCATACGACGTCACCAAGTGCAAGCGACGGCATTGCCTCGGCGATGACTTACCTGCTTCTCTACACGGTGCTCGTCATCGGAACGTTCACCATCGTCGGTCTCGTGTCGGGCAAGGGCGACGTCGCGTCGAATCTCGGTGATCTGCGCGGACTCGGACGTCGACGTCCGGCTCTTGCTCTTGCACTCACCGTGTTCCTTCTCGCCCAAGCCGGCATGCCGCTCACGTCGGGGTTCGTCGCGAAGTTCGGTGTCATCCAGGCGTCGGTTGAAACCCGCAGTTATGCAATCGCGATCATCGCGATGCTCTCGTCGGTCATCGGTGCGTATCTCTACCTTCGCATCATGGTGAGCGCATGGATGGACGATGCCGAGGGTGAAGGGGCCGCGCCGCGCGTGCCGTTTCTCTCCGGTCTCGCGGTCACCGCGGCAGTCGTCTTCACGCTGGTGGTTGGTGTGGTGCCAGGTTGGTTGCTCGATGCGACCCGCCAGGTGATCAACCTCGCCGGACGTTGAGCGTCAACGCTCGAGTTCTTCGATTTCGTAACCTGCACGCCGCGCCGCGTCGACGACGACGTCGGCATGTTCGGTGCCACGGGTTTCGAGAACGATCTGCACGCCGGTCTCGCGAACGTGCAGGTCGACACCTTCACGAACGTGTTCGACTTCGATCAGGTTTGCGCCATGACCCGCGAGGAGGGTGAGAAGGTTGGCGAGGCCACCCGGGCGGTCGGGGATGCGCGCAAAAATGAGGAGCCGCCGACCGGCCTGCGTTTCGTGACGTCGTACGAGGCCCGGAAGAAGACCGAGATCGACGTTGCCACCGGACAAAACGACGCAGGTGACGCCGTCGGTTGCCGGCCGAACCAGTCCGCGCATCAGTGCCGATGCGCCGACCGCACCACCTCCCTCGACGAGGAGTTTTCCGCGCTCCATCAGGAGAATCATCGCGTCGGCCACGTCGTCTTCTTCCACGACGACGATGTCGTCGACGTACTCCTCGATGATTGGCCGCGTGACGACCCCCGGTTTCTTGACGGCGATGCCGTCGGCCAGGGTGACGACGGGACCCTCGGGCGCGGGAAGGTGTGCGTACGGCGCACATGCACTGACCTGCACGCCGATCACCTTGATACGCGGGTCGTGCGACTTGAGTGCGATCGCGGCTCCGCCCGTCAGGCCACCACCCCCGAGCGGAATGATGACGGTACGCAGGTCGGCGATGTCTTCGACGAGCTCGAGACCGAGTGTCGCCTGACCCGCGACCACCGCCGGGTCGTCGTAGGGGTGGCAGAAGTTCATGCCGGTTGCTGCGGCGCGCTCTTTCGCCAGTGCGACCGCGTTGTCGAGCGAGTCACCACCCTCGGAAATCGTCGCTCCGTAGCCGCGACATGCGGCGATCTTTGAAATCGACGCGCCCGCCGGCACGAAAATCTCGCAGGCGATCCCGTTGACCTGAGCGGCAAAGGCGATGGCCTGGGCATGGTTGCCGGCACTCCCCGCCACGACGCCACTGGATGCAGAAGTACCCAGGGTGGCGACCTTGTTCATGGCGCCGCGGATCTTGAACGAACCGGTGCGCTGCAGATTCTCGGCCTTTACGACGACGTTGCCGCCGCACAGGGCGGTGAGGGCCGCCGATTCGGTGACCGGAGTTCGCTTCACGTACGCCGCACCCGCCGCGCGCGCAGCGAGGATCTCGTCGCGAGAGATTGGTGCCGAACCCATTCAGAATTACCGTACCCCTGTGCGCGCGATCATCATTGCCAACCACGCCGATGCCGACGGCGGAGTGGTCGCCGAGCGCCTCGGCGAGTTGGGATGGGAACTCTCGCTCTGGAACCGAGAAGACGCCCGGGACTGGAGCCACCTTCCCGAGGACATCGGCCTCGTTGTCCCTCTCGGGTCGGACTGGTCGGTCTATTGGGAGGATGTCGCCGCCTTCGTCGCCGGCGAGGCGCGGGTCCTACGCGATGCCCATGAACGGGGGACGCCGATCTTCGGGATCTGCTTCGGGGCCCAAGTGCTTGCCCACGCCCTGGGCGGACGCGTCGAACGGGCCGCCACGCCCGAAATCGGGTGGTACTCGGTCGCCGCAGACCGCGAAAACGGCTCGATTTTCGGGCAAAACCCTTGGTTTCAGTGGCATTACGACCGTTTCATCCCGCCGCCCGGGGCGACGGAACTCGCCGTCGGACCCCAGGGGTGTCAGGCCTTTCTCCTGAGGTCGAGCCTGGGTGTCCAGTTCCACCCGGAGATCACGCCGACGATCGTCGAGCGCTGGTCATCGGGCCCCGGCGCAGAGGAACTGGCCCGCATCGGCCGCCAACCCTCGGTGCTCGCGGCGGAAACCGATTCACATGCGCACGTGTCGGCCAGCGCGGCGCGCCGGCTCGTCGACTGGTTCATCGAGCACTGCGTCACTGTTCACTGACGAACTCCGATGAGCGGCGGTTGTCCCGTTTGTTTCACGCCAGACGGGGGGTGGGTAGTAGTTTCGGAGGCGATGTCCCCCTTTCTCCGGTCCTACCTCACGGTGGTGTGGTTCGGACTCGCAGCCTTCCTCCTCGGCGGTCTCTTGCTGTGGGTCGCCTCACTCCTGCGACCCGTCAAGCCCAACCGCGAAAAGGGCATGCCGTACGAGAGCGGTGTCGACCCGGTCGGCGAGGGCTGGTCACAGAGCCAAATCCGCTACTACGTCTTTGCCCTCCTCTTCGTCGTGTTCGACGTCGAGGCGGTGTTCCTGTTTCCGTGGGCGACGCAACTCGAGCGCTACGGAAGTTTTGGTTTGGTCGAAATGGGCGTGTTCGTGGCCGTGCTGCTGCTCGGACTCGTCTACGCCTGGCGCAAGGGGGTCCTGCGCTGGGTCTGATCCGCGCGGGGCATTCAAGGATCGAGAGAAAGACACACACATGGGACTCGTAGATCGTGGCCGCCTGCCCAAATCGCTGAACTCTCTTTTCAACCTGGGACGCTCGTATTCGCTGTGGGTCTACCAATGGGGTCTGGCCTGTTGCGCGATCGAAATGGGTGCGGCATTCGGCTCACCGCGTTACGACGTCATGCGACTCGGCGTCATTCCGCTGCCGGCCAGCCCGCGACAAGCCGACCTGGTCGTCATCTCGGGCACGGTTACCGACAAGATGGCGCCCGCGGTCAAGCGCCTCTACGAGCAGATGCCCGAACCGAAGTACGTCATTTCGATGGGTAGCTGCGCGAACTGTGGTGGGCCCTACTGGGACAGCTACTCGGTCACGAAGGGTGTCGACCAGATCATTCCGGTCGATGTGTACGTACCCGGATGTCCGCCGCGACCCGAGGCGCTTCTCGAGGGCATCGTGCTCTTGCAACAGCGCATCAAGAACGAAGACATGGGAGCGCGCTGGCGTGGCGAAGGCACCGTGTCGCTTGCCGCTGCCGCAGAAGCCGAGCGAAAAGGGGAGCCCGTTGTCGTCGCTCGCTGAGATCGCCGCAGTTCTCGGCGATGCCGTCGAGGAAACCTTCGAAAAGGGACCCGAAGGCAACGTCGACACTTGGGTGCGCGTGAAGACGTCCGCATGGCGCGAGGTTGCCGAAACGTTGCGCGAAAAGTTGGGCTACGACTACTTCTGCTTCTTGTCGGCCATCGACTGGATGCCGTCGCCGTACGGTCGTGGCGAAGAAGACCCGACGGTCGAGCGCGAACCCATCGACCCGACGATCCGCCAGGGATATGCCGGTGGGTCGACGCGCATGCAGGTGTTTGCGCGCCTCGTCAACCACCGCACGCACCACGGCGTCACCCTGAAGGCCGACGTGCCCGACGACGCGATGACGGTCGACTCCTGGGTCGGTGTGTTCGCCGGCGCGAATTGGCACGAACGTGAAACACACGAGATGTTCGGCATCAACTTCGCCGGACATCCCGATCTGCGCAACATGTATCTCCCGAGCGACTTCGAGGGACACCCGTTGCGCAAGGATTTTCCGCTGCTCGCACGCATCGTGAAGCCCTGGCCGGGCATCGTCGACGTCGAGCCCCTGCCCGGCGGTGGCGATGATGAAGGAGGCGCAGAATGACGATGTTGGGTGATCGCCAGCAGCTCGCGTACATCGCGTCGCAGGCCGCGGATGCGCGCGTGAACGTCGAGCTGGAAACCGAGGGGATGACCCTCAACATCGGCCCTCAACACCCCGCCACCCACGGCACGCTGCGCATCATCGCGCGTCTCGACGGTGAGCAGGTTCTGTGGGCCGAGCCATCGTGCGGTTACATGCACCGCGGCTACGAAAAGCTGACCGAAGTGCGCACGTTCCCGCAGGTCACTGCGCTCATCAACCGAATCGACTGGCTCGGTAGTTTCGCGAACGAGGTGCCCTTCATTCTGGCCGCCGAGCAGTTGATGGGAATCGAGGCGCCGCCCCGTGCCCAGTGGATCCGCACGATTCTCTTCGAACTGTCGCGAATCGCAAACGTGTCGCTGTTTCTCGGCGACCTTGGCGTGCAGCTCGGCGCAATCACCCCGGTGTTCTTCGCTTTCCGCGACCGCGAATACGTCCTCAACCTCATCGAAGGTGCGACGGGTGGTCGTTTCCACCCCAACTTCGACCGAATTGGCGGCCTGAAGGACGACCTGCCGGCGGGATGGATCGACGAAACACGCGCCGTCATGCGCAAGATGCGCAAGTTCTGCGACGAGATCGAAGGCCTCCTCTTCGGCAACGAAATCTTCGAGGCCCGCACACGCGGAATCGGTGTGATTCCTCGCGACGTCGCTCTTCAGTACGGCCTGTCCGGCGCCAACCTCCGCGGCAGCGGTGTCGACTGGGACCTCCGTCGCGACCAGAAGCTTCCGATGGCGTGGGACAAGATCGATTGGAAGGTGTGGACGCATCCCGACGGCGACTCGTACGCGCGTTGTTGGATCCGCCTGCAGGAAGTTCGTGAGTCGACGTTCATCGTCGAGAAGCTCCTCGACTCGTTGCCGTCGGGCCCCGTCATGGCCAAGGTTCCGCGCATCATCAAGGTGCCCGAGGGCGAAGCCTGGGTGGCCACCGAGAATCCGCTCGGTGAGATGGGCTACTACGTCGTGTCGAAGGGTGAACTCGGTCCGTTCCGCGTGAAAATCCGCTCGGCGAGCTTCAACAACATCTCGATCGTGCCGTGGCTGTTGAAGGGCGTGTACGTGCCCGACATCATCACGATCCTCGCGTCGCTCTATTTCATCCTCGGGGACATCGATCGGTGATGCTCGGACTCATCGCCAGCATTCCGTACTGGGCGCAGTCGTTGCTGCGTGTCCTCGGTGGCATCGTCGCGGTGCTCCTGCCCGCGGGAACCATCGTGTACGTGTTTCTCTTCAAGATGATGTCGTTCATGCAGAGTCGTCTGGGCCCCATGGAGGCCGGGCCGTTCGGCTCGCTCCAGTTGTTCGCCGAAGTGGGCAAATGGCTGCAGAAAGAAGACCTCTACCCCGAACGTGCCGACCGGTTCATCTTCAAGATCGCGCCGTTGATCGTGCTCTCGAGCACGTTCCTCCTCGTGGCCGTCGTTCCCTTCGGACCCGATGCCTGGTTCACGGACTTCGAGGCGGGTGTCTTCTACGCACTCGCGGTGTCGTCGGTTTCGGTGCTCGGCATTCTCATTGCCGGCTGGTCGAGTGCGAACAAGTACTCGCTCCTCGGTGGTCTGCGGGCCGCGGGTCAGCTCATCGCCTACGAACTGCCCATGGTTCTCGCGGTCATTGGCGTCGTCATTCAGGCCGGCACGATGAACCTCCAGCAGATCGTCGTCGCTCAGAACGCCGGTTCGATCTTCGGCTGGGACGGACTCGGTAATCCCTACATCCTCACCCAGTTCGTCGGTTTCATCATCTTCATGATCGCCGTGCAGGCCGAGCTCACTCAGACGCCGTTCGACATGCCGATTGCCGAATCCGAACTCGTCTCGGGGTACATGACCGAGTACTCGGGTTTCCGCTTCCTCATCTTCTTCATCGGTGAGTTCGCGACTGCAGGCGTCTTCGCCCTCATCGCATCGATTCTCTTCCTTGGTGGCTGGGGCGTGCCATTCGCGTGGTTCGGTTGGACCAGCATCGACAGCGTCGACAACTGGATGAACGTGGTTGGCCCGCTCATCATGTTCACCAAGATGATGCTTCTCGTCTTCGTCATCATGTGGGTGCGCTTCAGCTACCCGCGTTTCCGCGAAGATCAACTCCAGCGCTTCGCATGGAAGGTTCTCATCCCGCTGTCCCTCGTCAACATCATGGCGACCTCGGTTCTGAAGGTGGCGTTCTAATGGCGAAGATCCCCGGCCTCCTGAAGGGTCTCGGTGTCACGCTCGGCACGATGGTGGAAACCGTCACCAAGGGTGCGAACACCGTGCAGTACCCGCACGAAAAAGAGACCCCACCCATCCGCGCCCGCGGCGTCATCGCCCTTCACGAGGGCAACTGCACGTCGTGCATGTTGTGCGCCCGCTCGTGTCCCGACTGGTGCATCTACATCGAGGGCCACAAGGAACTTGCACCGCCGCGCCGCGCCGGGGGCAAGCCGCGTCAGGTGAACAAGCTCGACCGCTTCGACATCGACTACGCGTTGTGCATGTACTGCGGCATCTGTGTCGAGGTGTGTCCGTTCGACGCGCTGTTCTGGAGCCCCGAGTACGAGTACTCCGAACCGCGCATCGCAGATTTGCTGCACGACAAGGCCAAGCTCGGCGAGTGGATGGAGACCGTTCCCGAGGCGCCCGATCTCGAGGCCGGCGCCGAGAAGAAGGGCAAGAAGTAATGGTTGCCCAGAACATCGCGTTCGGCATCGTCGCCGCAATCATGGTGTGGGGCGCGCTCCGCGTCGTCACGGTGAACAACGTGGTTCACGCGGCGCTGTGGCTCGTGCTCGTGCTCGCCGGTGCCGCTGCCCAGTACGTGATCCTCGCCGCCGAGTTCATTGCCATCACACAGGTGCTCGTCTACATCGGGGCAGTGATGGTGCTCTTCCTCTTCGGCACGATGCTCACCCGCGCCCGAATCGGTGCGGAGCGCGAGCTCAACAACAAGTCGTGGTGGCTCGGCGTGCCGTCGGCGGGCCTGCTCCTCGGCGTGCTGACCTTGGCCCTCGTTTCGGGTTTCGGCGACGAGGAACTGCCCAAGGACGCGGCCATCGTGTCGACCGAGCAGATCTCTGACCAGATCTTCGGACCGTACCTGCTGCCCTTCTGGGCCCTTTCGTTCGTTCTCCTCGTTGCCGTCATCGGCGCGATCGTCCTGGCGCGGAAGGACTGACCGATGCTCGTCAATCAGTTCCTCATTCTCGGTGCCGTGCTCTTTTGCATCGGTGTCTACGGCGTCATCGCCCGCCGCAACGCGGTCATGGTGCTCATGTCGATCGAATTGATCCTCAACTCGGTCAACTTGAACCTCCTCGCCTTCGCGCTGCGCAACGGAAGCGTCGATGGCCACGTGTTCGCGCTCTACATCATCACCGTGGCTGCCGCTGAAGTCGGCGTCGGTCTTGCGCTCGTTCTGCTCGTGTACCGCAACCGCAAGTCGATCGGCCTCGAAGAGCTGTCGGAGATGAAGGGCTGATCATGTTTGCTGCATCCGAAGCCGCCGCGGAAACCGCCGCAGTCGCATTGAAGTCGGGGTGGTTCCTCGAGAACGCGTGGATCATCCCGATCATTCCCGCCGTCGCGTTCGCCCTCATCATCTTCTTCGGAAAGAAGCTGCCGATGAAGGGGAGCGAGCTCGGCGTGCTGTCGATGCTCGCGTCGTTGGTGTTTGCGGCCGGTGCAGGCTTCCAGTGGATCGACCGTGTCAACGGCGCGTCCGAGGAACAGTTCATCGATCCGGTCATCAAGACCTGGACGTGGTGGCAAAGCGGCGGATTCGACCTCACGATCGGCCAGCACATCGACGGTCTCTCGCTGACGGTTCTCGTCGTCGTCGCGTTCATCTCCAGCCTCGTGCAGATCTACTCGCTCGAGTACCTGCGCGGTGACCGTCGTTATACGCACTTCTTCGCTTCGTTGACCCTTTTCTCTGCCGGCATGATGAACATGGTCATCGCCGACAACATGATCCAGCTGATCCTCGGCTGGGAAATCATGGGTCTCTGCTCGTTCATGCTCATCGGTCACTGGTGGGAAGACGGTGCCAACAGCCGCGCGGCGCTCAAGGCGTTCTTCACCACACGAACCGGCGACATCGGTCTGCTCGTCGGCACCAGCATCCTTTTCTTCAGCGCGAACAGCTGGACTCAGGAACATCTCGGGGTCTCGGGCTTCAGTATCCGCGGCCTGTCGGCGTGGGCCCTCACGGGCAATCCCGGCAGCGTGGCCATCACGGCGGGTGCATTCGCGCTCTTCGCGGCATGCATCGGCAAGTCGGGCCAGTTTCCGTTGCACACCTGGCTGCCCGACGCCATGGCCGGCCCCACGCCCGTCAGTTCGCTGCTGCACTCGTCGACCATGGTCGTGGCCGGCGTGTTCCTCGTGGCTCGTCTGTTCCCCGTGTTCTACGAGGGAATGAACATCTACGGCTCGTCGATGAACTTCATCACGCTCATCGGCGGCATCACGATCGTCATCGCGGCACTGCTCGCATTCGTGCAGAACGACATCAAGAAGGTGCTCGCGTACTCGACGGTCTCGCAGTTGGGCTACATGATGATGGGCCTCGGTGCTGGTGCCTGGTTGCCCGCCGTGTTCCACATCTTCACCCACGCATTCTTCAAGGCATGTCTCTTCCTCGCCGCCGGGTCGGTCAGTCACAGCGGCTCGCACCACTCGTTCGACATGAAGAAGGACATGGGTGGCCTGCGCAAGTACATGCCGATCACGTTCGTCACATGGGTGATCTCGACCCTCGCGTTGTGCGGTGTTTTCCCCTTGTCGGGCTTCTTCTCGAAGGACGAGATCATCGACAACGTCGGCCATGCCGGCTACGACGTCTTCATGATCGTCGGCCTCGTCGGCGCATTCATGACCGCGGCGTACATGACCCGTGCCACCTACCTCACCTTCTTCGGCGAGCCCCGCGGTGCGGCGGCAGGTGAACACCACGAAGAAGACAGCCACGGCGCCCATGACAGCCACGACGATCACGGTGCCCACGACGATCACGGTGCGCATGCGTCGCATGGCCCTCACGAGTCGAATGCGTTCATCACGGTTCCGCTCATCATCCTCGCCACGTTGGCGATCGGTGCCGGCTTCCTGAACGCAACCCCCTTCGGCGAGAAGTGGGAGAACATGAAGAAGTGGGTCGAGCCGCGACCCGTGGTCGTGGCCGACATGGACCACGGTTCCGTTGGTGAGATGCGCGGATTGCGCACGGCCGACACGATGCCTGCAACAACGGACACGGTCGTTGCCACCGAAGACACCATTGTCGTGATGGAAGAAGGTGTTTCCGGCGAAGCCAAGACAGCGCCGTTGATGGCAGCGGCTGCTCCCGCCGAGTCGGCCTCCGGCGAAGAGGGGCACGGTGAAGAGGGACATGGGTCCCATTCGTCGGAGTGCGGGAAGAAGACTCCCGACGCTGGCGTCTGCTACGCGCCGTACGTCAAGCATGCGCCGTTCAAGTGGTCGAAGGCGGCGCTCTCGATGCTGATCGTCTTCGCCGGCATCATTCTCAGTTGGCTCGTGAGCGTTCAGTTGTACACGCGCAAGGCGGGCTTCTTCTTCGGCCTGACCAAGCGGAACAAACTGTTGGCTGCCGGCCACGCCTTTCTCGTCAACAAGTACTACCTCGACCACCTCTACGAAAAGATCATCGTGAGGGGCATTGCCCACCCGATCGCCAAGGGTGCGTACTGGATCAACCAGAACGTGCTCGACGGAGTCGTGAACGGTGCCGGAATCGGTACCAAGGGCATTGCACGTTGGGTCTATCGCAACGTCGACCAGCGAGTTGTCGACGGCGCAGTGAACGGTTCCGGAGCCGTCGCCCGCGGTGCGGGTGGCGCGTTGCGTCCCGTTCAGTCAGGAAAAGTCAACCAATACGGGGCTCTGCTCTTTGCCGCTGCGGCGGTTGCAGGCCTCGTCCTAATCATCATCAACACCTGAGGAGCAATTCGGCATGGACCAACTCCGTGACGCCAACTGGGTGCTCAGCGTCGGCACCTTCCTACCGCTAGCCGGTGTGCTGGTGATGCTGTTCATCCCGAAGGCCGAGGAACAGTTGAACAAGGCGGTGGCGCTCATCACGGCGCTCGCCACTCTCGCGGTCGGCGTGTACACGCTGACGCAGTTCGACTACGACCAGGCAGGCAAGATGCAGTTCGTCGCCGAGACCAACTGGATTTCGGTGATCAAGAGCACGTACTACATCGGCCTCGACGGCATCAGCCTGCCGCTGTACTTCCTCTCGATGGTGATCACGGTTCTTGTGATGATCTACAGCTGGAATCACATCCCATCGCCGGGCAATCCGAAGGCGTTCCTCATTCTCATGCTGGTGCTGCAGACGGGCATGGCGGGAACCTTCATCGCCCAGGACCTGATCCTCTTCTTCGTATTCTTCGAACTCGTGCTCCTGCCGATGTACTTCATGATCGGAGTGTGGGGAGGCGAGAACCGTCAGTACGCGTCGCTCAAGTTCTTCCTGTACACCATGTTCGGTTCGGCCCTCATGCTGGTGGCGTTCCTCGCACTCTTCTTCAAGACGGGCGCCGAGAGCTTCGCCATCCCGTATCTCGTCGAGAACGGCGGAGCGATCGCGAAGAATACCCAGGTGTGGATCTTCGCCGGAATGTTCATCGGCTTCGCGGTGAAGGTCCCGATGTTCCCGTTCCACACGTGGCTCCCCGACGCACACACCCAAGCGCCGACCCAAGGCTCGGTCATCCTGGCCGCGATTCTCCTGAAACTCGGCACCTACGGCTTCATGCGCATCGCCATTCCGATTCTTCCCGATGCCGCCGTCGAATGGGCACCGTGGATCGGTCTGCTCGCCGTGATCGGCATCATCTACGGTGCTCTCGGATGTCTCGCGCAGTCCGACATGAAGCGCCTCATCGCTTTCTCATCGGTTGCGCACATGGGATTCGTCATGCTCGGCATCTCGACATTGACGTCGTTCGGCATGAACGCGGCGGTCTTCGGCATGGTCGCCCACGGCCTCATCACCGGCATGCTCTTCTTCGTTGCCGGCAGCGTGAAGGAGCGCTACCACACGCTCGAGATCGCGCGCCTCAGTGGCTTGCTCAAGCAGGTTCCAAAACTCGGTTGGATTCTCGGCTTCTGCGCCATGGCATCGCTCGGACTCCCCGGCCTCGCCGGATTCTGGGGCGAGTTCCCCGCGATTCTCTCGGCCTACAACCCCGCACCGGGACTATCGGAAGAGATCTTCCGCGTGTACATGGTGATCGCTGCCCTCGGCACGGTCTTCGCCGCGGCCTATCTGTTGTGGCTCTACCAGCGCACCGCCTTCGGTGAACCCAACCCCGAGTTCACGAGCCACGGCCACAGTGACGATCACGACGAGATCCACGACGTCAACATGTTCGAGTGGATCGCATGGACACCGTTACTCATCGCGATTGTCGTCTTTGGTGTGATGCCGAACCTCATGTTCAAGATCATCGACCCGGCGGTCGCCACGATCGTCGCCGGTATCGGAGGCTGACGAAGTGCTCTCCTCGCTTCTGGCAGCTACGCCCTGGACGGCGCCCAGCGTCGATTACCACGGCCTTGCGCCCGAGATCGTCGTGGCCCTCGGCCTGTGCGTCGTGCTGCTCGTCGACTTGTTCCTTGCCGAACGCAGCAAGTGGCTGCTGGCCAGCCTCGCGGGTTTCACCCTGCTCGGAGCATTCATCCCCGTTCTCACGCTCGCACTCGATGATGCAGGAGTGCGGTCCATGTTCGATGGTCGATACGTCATCGACGACTTCAGCCTGATTCTGAAGGGCCTTTTCCTTCTCGCCGGTTACGTCATCGTCTTGCTGTCGACCACCTACATCGAAGAAGGCGAGTACTACCAAGGCGAGTACTGGGTCCTCATGTTGGCGAGCATCCTCGGAATGATGATGATGACGTCCAGCCGCGACCTCGTCTCAGTGTTCGTCGCGCTCGAGTTCCTGTCGATTCCGGCCTACATGCTCGCGGCGTGGCGCAAACGCGACGCAAAGAGCAACGAAGCAGGTGTCAAGTATTTCCTGCTCGGTGTCTTCGCGTCGGCCGTGATGCTCTACGGAATGTCGCTGCTCTACGGCGTCACCAATTCGACCCTCCTCACCGACATCGGAGCATCGATTTCGGGCGACCTCACGGCGGTGCGAATTCTTGCCATCGTGTTCATCGTCGTGGGCTTTGCGTTCAAAGTGTCGGCCGTGCCGTTCCACACCTGGGCTCCCGATACCTACGAAGGTGCCCCCACTCCCGTCACGGCGTTCCTGTCGGTTGCATCGAAGGCCGCGGGTTTCGTCGCGCTGGTGACCGTTCTCTACGTGGCGGTCCCCGGCGGCTCCGACGTGTGGCAGCCGCTCATCTGGGTGTTGGCCGTTCTCACCATGACCGTCGGCAACGTCCTTGCGCTTCGCCAGACGAACGTCGTGCGCATGCTTGCGTACTCGTCGATCAGCCAGGGTGGCTTCATTCTCATGCCGCTCGCGGTTGCCGCCGAGGGTGGCGCCGGCGAAGCCGTGCTGCGCTCGGTCGTCACCTATCTCATCGTCTACGCGGCAACGAACCTCGGCACGTTTGCCGTCATTCTCGCCGTCAGCCGCAAGACCCGGAGCGGTGAGATCTCGTCGTTCGGCGGACTCTTCAGTTACGCGCCGGGTCTCGGTGTCGTGATGACCATCTTCCTTGGTTCGCTCGCCGGCATCCCGCCGCTCGGTGGATGGATCGGCAAGTTCTCCGCGTTCCAGGCGGTCCTCGAAGCCGGCACTGGGTGGGCGTACGCAATCGCGGTCGTCGGCGCGGTCAACTCTGTCGTTGCGTTCGGTTATTACGGCAACGTCATGCGCGAGATCTGGATGCGTCCGGCTCCCGACGGCGATACGACACCCATCCGCACGCCCGCACCGCTCGTGTTGGCGCTTTCGATCACCACCCTCGCAACACTGGCACTCGGCGTCTTGCCGGGAGTCGCGTTGCACTTCGGTGATCTCGCCACCTTCGCCAGTGGCCTCGGCGGCTGACCGACTCCGCGCGGAGATTTCCGCGTCGGGTGGGGCGATTCCGTTCCGCCGCTTCATGGAACTCTCGCTCTACGGCGAGGGCGGGTTTTATTCAGGTGCAGGTTCCGCCGGTCGGAGGGGAGACTTCCTCACTTCGCCCGAGGTCGGCCCACTGTTCGGAACGGTGATCGCCAAGGCGCTCGATGCGTGGTGGGCCGAATTCGGCGCGCCAGCGAACTTCAGCATCGTGGAAGCGGCGGCCGGGCCGGGAACGCTTGCGCGGTCGATCCTGGCGGCGCAGCCGGAGTGTCTGCGAAACGGACGCTATGTGGCCGTCGAGGTGTCGGCGACACAGCGGGCACGCCACCCGGAAGGTGTCGAATCGCGCGCAACGATGCCCGATGAGCCGATCACGGGGGTCGTCATCGCAAACGAGTTGTTCGACAACTTGCCGTTCGATCTCGCGGTGTTCGACACCGGTTGGCGCGAGGCGTGGGTTGCCGCAAGTGGCGACCGGTTCGTTGAAGTGCTGCGTCCGTTCGTCGAGACGCCGTCGGTTCTTCCGGTCTCGGCCCCCCACGGCGCGAGGGCCCCGATCCAGAGGGCGGCAGGAGAATGGTTGCGCGATGCACTCGGCGTTCTCGACCGTGGCCGCATTCTCGTCTTCGACTACTGCACACCTCTCACCCTGACTGCTGCCACCTCACCGTGGCGCGAGTGGTTGCGGACCTACGTGCAGCACGAACGCGGCGCGCACTATCTCGCGAACCCGGGCGAACAGGACATCACCGCGCAGGTGATGCTCGACCAGCTCGACGATGTCGCCGAACCCGAATCGTTGCGTACCCAAGCGCAGTTTCTCCGGCTGTGGGGAATCGACGAACTGGTCGAGGAAGGTCGAGTCGCCTGGGAAGCAGCCGCAGCACGACCGGATCTCGCGGCAATGAAGATGCGTTCACGCATCAGCGAGGCCGCAGCGCTGCTCGACCCCGCCGGCCTGGGAGGCTTCAGCGCATTGACTTATCGAATCGGCTGAAGATCTCGATCCAGCTCTCGTCGTCGGGCCGATCGACACCGGCCATCGTGATGATCGAGAGGCCAACGGGAATCGCGAGCAACAACGAGGCCAATGTGTGTGACTCGATCGCGCGCGAAATGGCGCCATCGGCTTGCGCTTCGTCGACGATGCGGCGATACATCGCGTAGTGCTCGCGAATGCGGGGCTTCAGAATCTCGCGGGCGGCAGGATCGCGCCACGAGGCGTAGTAGGCCTCGATCAGCAGCTGCTGTGCGGGGGTCGGGCCGGCGTCACCCGCGTTGCGCGGCACGGTTGCGGCGATCTTCAGCAACCAGTCGGTGCCGGTGAGCCCCGCGCTTTCGAGGAACTCCGCGTTGCTGCGAACCTGCGCCGAGAGAGCATTTTCGAGTGCGGCGCGGAACAACTCTTCCTTGTTGGCAAACCATGTGTAGACGGACCCGGGTGTCATTTCGGCGCGTTCGGCAATTTCTGCAAGACGTGCGCGCTCGAATCCGACGGCGGCAATTTCCTCGGTCGCTGCGTCGAGCAGCCGCTCCTTGCTGACGAGTGCCCACGGGCGTCGGTCGCGACCATCGATGTGGATGACGTTCTTCGCCGTCTTGCTGGGAACGCCGGCTCGTTTCGTTGCGGGCTTCTTTGCGGCGGGCTTTGCGTTGGAACGACGTGCAGGCTTGGCCATGTGACGAAACTACTCCGACCGGGAAGTGGTCGCCATCCGGGCCGACGCTCTCGAAGGCCCCACTAGGGTTGGCGCAATGGCGGATGAAACGATTGAAGCTCTCCTCCTCGAGCAGCGGAAATTCCCACCCAGCGCGGCATTCAAGAAGAACGCGCTCGTCGTTGGCACCCATCTCTACGACGAGGCGAATGCCGACTACGAAGCTTTCTGGTCCCGCCAGGCCGAGGAACTCGTGTCGTGGTCGACGCCGTGGTCGCAGACGTGCGACTGGAATCTTCCCTTCAGCAAGTGGTTCGTCGGTGGAACGCTGAACGTCGCATACAACTGTCTCGACCGCCACGTCGAGGCGGGTCGAGGCAACAAGGTCGCCATTCACTGGGAGGGCGAGCCGGGCGACACCCGCACCATCACCTACGCCGAACTGCTATCCGAGGTCGAACGTTTCTCCAACGTGCTGCGTGGTCTCGGAGTCGTACGCGGAGATCGCATCAACATCTATCTGCCGATGATCCCCGAAGCTGTCGTCGCGATGCTCGCCTGTGCGCGAATCGGTGCGGCGCACTCGGTCGTGTTCGGTGGATTCAGTTCGCAGGCACTGGCCGACCGCATCAACGATGCGAGCGCGAAGGTGTTGATCACCGCCGATGGGGGTTGGCGCAGGGGAGACGTCTTCCCACTCAAACCCCAGGCCGACGAAGCGGTTGCGTCGACTCCTTCGATCGAACACGTCGTCGTCGTGAAGCGCGGCAACAACGACGTCTCGATGAAGGCGGGTCGCGACCACTGGTACCACGAGCTCATGGCGACTGCCGATCCGAAGTGTGCGGCCGAACCCATGGACTCCGAGCAGTTGTTGTTTCTTCTCTACACCAGCGGCACGACGGGCAAGCCCAAGGGCATCATGCACACCACCGGCGGCTATCTCACCCACGTCACCTACACGCACAAGTACGTGTTCGACCTGCACCCCGAGACCGATGTGTACTGGTGCACGGCCGATGTCGGTTGGGTGACCGGGCATTCGTACATCGTCTACGGACCGCTGTCGAACGGTGCGACGCAGGTGATCTACGAAGGAGTTCCGAATTTCCCGGGAAACGACCGCCTGTGGAGCATCATCGCGAAGTACGGCGTGACCATCTTCTACACCGCACCGACTGCGATCCGCACGTTCATGAAGTGGGGAACCCAGGAACCCGCCAAGCACGATCTGTCGTCACTGCGTGTCATCGGCAGCGTCGGTGAACCGATCAACCCCGAGGCGTGGATGTGGTACCACGAGCACATCGGCCGTGGAAACTGTCCGATCGTCGACACCTGGTGGCAAACAGAAACCGGCGGCATCATGATCAGCCCTCTGCCCGGTGCCACCACCACGAAGCCGGGGTCGGCGACGTTCGCACTGCCCGGCGTCGGGGCCGAAGTCGTCGACGAAGCCGGCAACACGGTGACGAAGGGCGGCGGTTACCTCACGCTCACGAACCCGTGGCCCGGCATGTTGCGCGGCATCTGGGGCGACCCCGAACGTTACAAAGAGACCTACTGGAGCCGCTTCCCGGGTCGGTACTTCGCCGGTGACGGTGCCAAGCTCGACGACGACGGCTATCTCTGGTTGCTCGGTCGCGTCGACGACGTCATGAACGTGTCGGGG
This sequence comes from Acidobacteriota bacterium, assembly GCA_018970175.1. Lineage (GTDB taxonomy): Bacteria > Actinomycetota > Acidimicrobiia > Acidimicrobiales > Ilumatobacteraceae > F1-20-MAGs119. The sequence continues at coordinate 1,216 of JAGWWV010000005.1, read as the reverse complement.
CACCGCATCTCCACGACCGAAGTCGAGTCGGCGTTGGTGTCGCATCCCAGCGTTGCCGAAGCCGCAGTGGTGGGTGCGAACGATGCAACAACCGGGCAGGCGATCATCGCCTACGTCACGCTGCGTGGTGGTGCGGAAGTGAACGAGACCGACTTGCGCAACCACGTCGCAAAGGAAATCGGTGCGATCGCCAAACCGAAGACGATCTACTTCACGCCCGATCTTCCAAAGACCCGCAGCGGAAAAATCATGCGACGACTTCTTCGCGACGTTGCCGAGGGGCGCAACCTCGGTGACACGACGACACTTGCCGACGCGAGCGTGGTGACGGAGTTGCAGAACCGCGCGGCGCAGTCCAGCGAAGACTGATCGTCAGTCGCGGAAGTTCTCGAACTGCAGAGGCACCTCGAGGTCGGACCCCTTCAACAAGGCAATGACGGCCTGAAGGTCGTCACGTTTCTTGCCCGTCACGCGGATCTGTTCGCCTTGGGTCTGGCTGGAAACGCCCTTGGGGCCCTTTTCCTTGATGAGTTTGTTGATCTCGCGGGCCTTGTCGGAGTTGATGCCGACCTTCACGGTCACCACCTGGCGGACGGTGTCGCCCGAGGCCTGCTCGAACTTTCCCCAGTCGATGCCCTTCAGCGACATTCCGCGCTTCACGAACTTCTCCTCGAGGAGGGTGCGCACGGCGCGGGCCTTTTCCTCGCTGATGGTGCGGATGGTGATGACCAGTTCGTTCTGTTCGATCGAGGAATTGGTGTTCTTGAAATCGAACCGATTGGCCATTTCCCGCTGGGCCTGGTCGACCGCATTGCGCAGTTCCTGGCGGTCGACTTCGGACACGACGTCGAATGAGGGCATGTGCGAAACGCTAGCGAGCCTGTAGCCTTCCCCCCGCAAAGGGTCGGTGCCCGAGCGGCCAAAGGGAGCAGACTGTAAATCTGCCGGCATTGCCTACGGAGGTTCAAATCCTTCCCGGCCCACTGCGGGTGGCTCCGCACTAAAAACAGCCCAACCCGAAAACGACTCCGCCCGGTCAACGGACGGAGTCGTTTTTCGTTTTCAACGTTCGGTCAACAGGCACTGCATCACGGCGACGTCGAGCCACCGGTTGAACTTGCGGCCGACTTCGACCTCGACGCCGACCAAGCGGAAGCCGCACGCTTCGTGGAGCGCGCGCGAGGCGGCACCGCTGGCTTCAATGCGGGCGAACACG
>JAGWWV010000086.1 GCA_018970175.1 Acidobacteriota bacterium | reverse complement strand
ATTGACGAGTTCCAGGTCTCGGTGATCTTGCCGTCGACGACGCGGAAGATTTCGATGCCACTGACGGTCTGCAGAAAGTTGGTCAGGCTCATGTAGGTGACATTAGTTGGACTGGTAGAAAATTGGTTGTGAGGGAATTGACCGGTCGACGGGTGACCTTGCGTCGCTGGGCGTCGGCCGACCGCGAGCCGTTCGCGCTCATGAACGCCGATCCCCAAGTGATGAAGTTCTTCCCGGCGTGCTTGTCGCAAGATGAATCGAACGCCCTCATCGACAAAAATGAGCGATCATTTGAAGACGAGGGATTCGGCTTGTGGGCCGTTGAAGTTGGCGGGCGGTTCGTGGGATTCGCGGGTCTCGGGCGTGTGACATTCGAGGGTGTTTTGCGGTCGCGAATCGAGATCGGGTGGCGCTTTGCTCGGTGGTCGTGGGGGAACGGATACGCGACTGAGGCGGCTTCCCTATGCCTCAACGACGCCTTTTTGCGACTCCATCTCGACGAGGTCATCTCGTTCACAACCGAGACAAACGTGCGCAGCGAGGCGGTGATGAAGCGACTCGGTATGAAGAGACGAACCGATCTTGACTTTGACCACCCGAGAACTCCGGGGTGGTGGGGTCAACGACACATCGTTTACGAGGTCGCCGCATCCAATTGGGCGAGGTCACGCCAAATCGATCCGTAATCCCGCGAGGTCGTCGGGTCTCGTGAACTGTGGCCGGTGCCCGGTGGGAAGGTCGATGTACGAGATGTCGTGCAGTCGCGCGTTGTTTCCACCGCGTTCGAGTCCGGGCAACGTGAGCGCAACGTGGTCGACACCCGAGGCCGAGAGTTTCCGAGAGACGTCGCTCCACGACTCTGCGGTGAGCCAGAATCCGGGTACGAGGATGAAATTCGTCGAGCTTCCAAACGTAGTCTGGCGGTTGTGAGCGACACGACGAGATCGGCGGGTCTCGGTACGATCATCGTCGAGTGGGGCCGCATCGGTGTCACCGGTTTCGGCGGACCCCCGGTGCACATTGCGATGTTCCGACGCCTGTGTGTCGAGCGGCGTGGGTGGATCACTGACGAGGAATTCGAAGACTCGATCGCGGCCTGCAACATGCTGCCCGGGCCCGCCTCGACCCAGTTGGCGATCCACTCGGCCTACCGCGTCGGGGGAATTGCCGGCGCGGTCATCGGTGGGCTCGCATTCATCCTTCCCGGCTTCGCGGCAATCGTCGTGTTGTCCGCGCTCTTCTTTGCATCGTCGCCACCCGGGATCGTGTTGGCGACCGGAGCGGGTGCCGCGTCGGCCGTGGCCGCTGTCGCGGTGTCTGCGGGGGTGGGATTGGCACAATCAAGTTGGACACGGGCCACGGTTCGCTGGCGATGGTCGCTGTATGTCGTGCTCGGTCTCGTCACCGCTGCGGTGGCGGGGACCTACGTCGTCGTCGTGTTGTTGGCGTGCGGATTTGCCGAGCTCATCGTCGTACGTGGTGGTGCGGTGTCGCCCGCGGTAATGCTGTTCAACACGTCGGGTGTCGTTGCGACCGGCGGAATATTGGGTCTGTCGTGGCTTGCGTTCAAGGTGGGGGCACTGTCGTACGGCGGCGGCTTCGTGATCATTCCGCTGATGCAAAACGACGCCGTCTCGGTATACCAATGGATGACCGACGCGCAGTTCCTCAACGTGGTTGCGTTGGGCCAAGTCACTCCCGGTCCCGTCGTGTTGACGGTTGCCGCAGTCGGCTATGCGGCGTTCGGTATCGGTGGCGCTGCTCTCGCAACTGTGATCGCATTCGGACCGTCGTTCGTCTTTGTCATCGGTGGCGCACGCCGTTTCGATTCGTTGCGATCGAACCGCAACGTTCGGGCCTTTCTCGACGGCGCCAGCCCCACCGCAATAGGCGCGATACTCGGGGCTGCGATTCCACTGGCGGCGGCGCTCGATCATGACTGGCAGTACGCGGTGTGTGCCGCTGCGCTCGTGTGGGCGGTCATCTGGCGGAAGGGCGTCGTATCAACTCTCGTCGGCGCCGCTTCCATCGGGGTGGTCGTGTTCGTCGTCGGTGGACCAATAACGTGACCTGGTGAACGATACGACGACGATTCGCATCCAGCGGTGGGTCAGCGGGACACCGCAGCAAGCGTGGGATGCGTACACCACGCCTGAACTCTTCGCCCGGTTTTTCGCACCCGCAGGATTGTCGATCCCCCTCGGATCGGTGTGCCTCGAGCCGTGGACCGGTGGTCGTTGGGAATGCACGATGGTGGTCGACGAGACGGGTGAAGAACATCCGAATCTCGGCGTTTTCGCTGACGTCGACCCTCCGAATGGCTTCGCTGCATACGTACCGAGCGTCGGCATGACGTCGATCCAGCGCTTTACGGCCGACCAGAAGGGCACCCTCATCGAGATCGAGCAGCGTGACGTGCCTCTGGCGTTCGTGACGTCGGAGGTTCCCTTCCACTTCAACACTTCGTTCGACAAGTTGGAGGCGCTGTTCGACGAGCCCGAAAAGAAGGTCGTCGTGTCGACCTACGTGCACGCATCCGCGCCACGTGTCTGGGAACTCGTGAGCGACGTGAATCTGCCGTCACGATTCTCCGCCGAATTGGTGCGCGCCGAATGGGAAGGTGATCCCGGACCCGGCGCGACGATTCGTGGCTACATGAATCTGAACGGACGCGAATGGGACACCGAATCGGTTGTCATCGACTGGCGCCCGAACAAGGGGTTCATGTGGTCGGTGTATGGCCCCGATTATCCGGTCGCCGAGTGGGGGTTTCGTATCACCCCGCTCGGAGATGGCGTGCTGTTGATGATGCACGCCCGACTCGGGCCCGCACGCAGCGGCCTGACCGCGGCCATCGAGGCGCAGCCCGACAAACGTGACGAGATCATTGCAAGTCGCATGGCGACGTGGCGTGCAAACATGACCGCCACGATCGACGGCGTGAAGACCCTGGCCGAGAGAAACTGATTACTTGGCGAGTTCGGCTTCGATGGCCGCAACGACCGCGGGGTCGTCGGGCGTCACGGTCGGTGCGAAGCGCGCAACGACGTCGCCGTTCTTTCCGACGAGGAACTTCTCGAAGTTCCAGAGAACGTCGGGGTCCTGGTTCGGGGTCATGCCGAAACCCTTCAGGCGCTCGCGGAACGCATCGGGGTCACCTGCTGCGCGAGGCGCGGCCTTCGTGAGTTCCTTGTAGAGCGGGTGCTGGTCGTCGCCGACGACGCTGATCTTGGCGAACATCGGGAACTTGACCGAATAGGTGAGCGAGCAGAACTCGGCGATCTCTTCGTTCGAGCCGGGCTCTTGTGCGCCGAAGTTGTTCGCGGGGAAGCCGAGAACGGCAAAGCCCTTGTCCTTCTTCTCTTCGTAGATCTTCTCGAGCGCTTCGTACTGCGGGGTGAGGCCGCACTTCGAGGCGACGTTGACGACGAGGAGCACGTTGCCGGCGAAGTCCTTGAGCGACGACGGCTTGCCATCGATGGTGTTGACGGGAATGTTCTGGATGCTGGACATGGGGGCAAACTAGCCCCCTCGCGGGCGGGTCGTACACTCGCGCCTGTGGGGGTCTTCGCCGGGCGGCAACACGACGTGCAGAGGGCGGTCGAATCCGCCGACTTGCGGGTTCTGCTCATGTCGTTGCACCACGTGACGGGCGACGAAAAGTGGCTGTCGGCGCCGTACCTGCCGCGGCGCGACGTGCGCATCATCGCCGATGAAACCGCCGGTCTCGCTCCCGAGGTCGCCGACGAGATCCGCGCGGCAGCCGTCGAGTTCAGTGGAGTCAAGCCCGTCATCGGGGTCCCCGACGACGAGCGGATGATGCGGATGATGGCCGCGTGCCTGGGCCACGAAGTGCCGCGTGAATACCTCGGGATGATGAAGGAAGAGATGGGCTTCGCGTCGCGCGACGTCGAGGTCGACCCGTCTGGCGGTCGAATGTCGAAATTCGATGCGTTGATCGTCGGCGCGGGACCGAGCGGCATCGCGATGTCGGTGCGGTTGCAGCGTCTCGGTATGCGCCACGTGATCGTCGAGAAGTCGACGTCGGTCGGCGGCGTGTGGCGCGAGAACGTCTATCCGGGTTGCGCGGTCGACACACCGAACCATTCCTATTCGTTCTCGTTCGCCCCACCGAACCGTTGGTCGCGGTTCTTCGCGCCGCAGCCCGAGCTGCGCGAGTACATGCAACGCACGGCCGATGAATTCGGTGTCACACCTCACGTGCAATTCGAGACCGAGGTTGTCGGGGCACGTTGGCTGGAGCGCGAGTCGAAGTGGGAGGTCGAACTCGACGGCCGGGGTGGTCGACGAACGCAGCACTGCACCTTTTTCATCACCGCGATCGGTCAACTGCACGTTCCCAAACAACCGATGATTCCGGGCCTCGACTCGTTCGACGGCACCGCATTCCATACGGCGCGTTGGCCGGAGGGCTTCGATGTGCGCGGAAAACGCATCGGCATCATCGGTACCGGTGCCACGTCGATGCAGATCGTGCCGGCGATCGTCGATGATGCGGCACAACTGACGGTCTTCCAGCGCAGTGCG
>JAGWWV010000027.1 GCA_018970175.1 Acidobacteriota bacterium | reverse complement strand
TCAGATGGACCCACAGGAAGTCGTCCAGCGCATGGTCGAGCTCGTCGAGGCCGACACCACCACCGAGAACAACTTCGTGCCGGCGAACATCGTCGAGATGCTCACCCAGCAAGTCGGCTCATGAGTGCGAAAGCGGCACCATTGCCCGCTGTCAGTTCAACGCGCCCTCGCGCCCGACACGAACGAGGAAACTGCTCAGGTTGGTAACGGTGTAGTTCGTCGAACCGATCTCGACAGGCGTCGGCTGGGGTGCCGGCGGGCTGCCGGACACCAACACATTCGAGTCAAAGGCGACCACCGGGCTCCGGGAACCATCGAGGGCGATGCTCTCGTAGTACTCGGGCGCAGCACTGCCCATTGTTCGGGACCACTTGACACCGCTGTCGGAAGATGCTTTCAGGACGTAGATGTCGTTGCCTCCCCGGCTCGTGGCGTCGGTCGTGCCGATTCGAACCGTCCCCGTGAATGATCCGGCGACGTAAATGCTCTCCGTATCGTTGATCCTCGCTGCAGCCGAGGTGTACTGGCCCAAGCCCAAGGTCACGGCCCCCAGAGTCAGGCCACTTCGGTCGATCTTTCCGAGGAAGAGGTTTTGCTCGCCGACCGACAACGGTCGGCTGCTTGTCAGGTTCGTCGTGCCGAAGGACATTGCGGTCGACGTGAAGACACCTGCCACGGCAACGATCCCAGAACCTGTATCGACATTCCATGCGGATTCGTCGCCGCCACCACCGAACCGCTTTGCCCATACTGGCGCACCCGTCGGGGAAAACTGAGCAACAAATCCATCGGTGGTTCCGGGACCACCATTAACGAGAGTGGTCCCCCCGATGGTCAGGGCCGTTCCGTTGAAATCACCCGCAACGTAGGCGTTGCCCGATTCATCGACCGACAGTGAATTCCCTTTGGTCGTTCCGGGACCACCGATCTCTGTAACAGACAAGGGATCCCCGTTGGAAGGGTCGAGTCGCAACAAGAACGTCGACGGAGTTGCGTTCGTCACCGACAGACTGCCGAAGTTCACCGTCGACTTGTTCGATGACGAGGCAAAGGGTGCGTACACGACCACCGACGAACCGACGCCCACCAGCGCGTAGCCGATCGAGTCCGTTGTAGAGCCACCAAGGACGCGCGCCCATTGAGCGACACCCGAAGAATTGAGTTTCACGATGAAACGGTTGACGCCAGAGCCACCGGTCTGGTCTGTCAACACCTTGCCATTTCCGAAGTCCGCGGAGTTCTGGCTCCAGAACGCTCCGGTGAAGTAAACGTTCCCGTCTTTGTCGAGCGCGATCGAATCCGGGAAGTCGTACATCCCTGCGCCGCCAAAGGTCTTGATCCACTGCACAACACCATCGGTGTTTGATTTGACGAGATAGATGTCGCAGTACTGGCCGTTGGGTGCCGTGTTTCCGGTCGCAGTAACCCCGCCGATTGTTACCGAGCCACCGCAGAAATATCCCAAGTGGTAGGTGTGCCCGGTCGCATCGATTGCCGCGCCGCCCGTCGCCTGGACCGCACCCGACGGGCCGCTCGCGGTCACCACCCGGGGAGGTGCCGGCGGAGGAAGCGTCGTTGTCGGAGCAACGGTCGTCGTCGGAGCCGCGGTGGTCGTCGGTGCAGCTGTCGTCGTCGGCGCGAGCGTCGTGCTTGGCGCCACTGTTGTGGTCGGTGCGACCGTCGTGGTGGTTGATGTGGTGGTCGTCGATGTGGTTGTGGTCGCCGTTGTCGTCGTCGCTGCGACGGTGGTCGTAGTCGGCGGTGTCGTGGTTGTGGTCGGGGCCACTGTTGTCGTTGTCGGCTTCACAGTTGTGCGCGGTCGAGTCGTTGTTGTCGGCGCGATCACTGTGGTGGTGGGAGCAACCGTCGTCGTGGTGGGTGCGATCGTCGTCGTGGGGGCAACCGTCGTGGTGGGTAGGGCCGCGTTACGCGTCGCAACCGTCGTGGGGACCACGGGCGCTATGCGCTCTTGCGCCGGTGGCAAGACCGGACTCACCTCGGTGTATTGCAGGGTCGGCGGCAGCACCGGGCGGACCGACGTCGTATCAAGAACCCGGTTTTCCACGGTGGTTGACCGATTGCCGTCCGCGGTCACGCTTGTCCGGGTCAATTCGGCGTCCCCTGTCTGGGCCGCGACCTCGTACGAAATTCCGGCTGCGAGCGTGGGATTGCCCTCGGTCTTGATTTCGACGGTGGGGGTCGCGTCGTTGACCGTCTGGGAGATCGTCTCACCGCTCTTCGTGGTGACTTCGGCAGTGATGGCTTCGCCTCCGACTTCGATCTTCGTTTCCGCACCGTTCGCTGTTGCGGCCAGATCACCGGCGGCGAGCGTCACGATGACTTCGGGGTCGGAGCTGGAGATCGAGTTGTTCTGAACCACCACACCCCCGTCGGCACCGGCGGGCGCGTCGAAGTCGAATGCCGCACTCGGCGTCACCCCGGTCATGCGGCTGGCCCCCGGCAGGTTGAAGGTCGCCGGTTTTGCGGCGTCGATCACCAAGACATAGTCGACCGGCGCATCACCCTCGGCCGACTTCACGGGTCGTGCATTGCCGAACGAGGCGTCACGATTCTCGGGCGACAATTCCCCGTCGGCGGTCGACACGCTCCAATCAGCGCTTTCACTGCGTAGGACCAGGATGGTTTTTTGAACACCGGTGTCGGACCCGCAGAACGGGCACTTCCCATTCAGACGATTTTCCATCGACGTCATGTCGAAGTCGGACGACCCGCCGGTCCATGCCGTCGGGTCATTCGTCGGATCGGCTCCCGAATAGGAAAACGTCCACGACTCGTCTTTGGTGTCGACGTCGATCCAACGCTTCTGGCCCGGCCAGTTCGAGTCGTACACGTAGATCCGCGCCACGTCTTCCGAGGGCGTTTCGATCGAGTACGGAAGGACGGCGTGTCCACCGTCCTTGGTGTAGATGCCGATGCTGTAATCAACCTTGCCGTCGGCGATGTCGTCGGTCAGGGCCGCCACCTTGTCTGCGAGGGTTTTCTTCGACCAGTCGGCGGTCTCTTCCTGCACCGACGGCAGATACTGCGTTGCAAACGCGCGAATGATCCCGTTGGTGACATCGGGAACCTGTGTCAGTTGGATCGTTGGTTTCTCGGCCTTCTCGGCGAAACGCGACGCGGCAAGAACCGCGAAACCCTCGCAGTGACCGGCCTGACGCGCGAGATTCACCATGCGCGCCCACACTGCTGCTTCGGCCGTCGGCACACACGGGTTTGCCACACCGTCCTTGCAGACGTCGGCCGACGAACCGAACATCTCGACAAGATCTGCGCCATCGAGTTCCTCGGGGCTCACACCTGCACCAAAATTCGGAAACGCGAATCCATCACGTTCCGGAATGAGGCCGCTTTGAATTGCCTGACCCGTCGGTGACAGGGAAGCATTCTTCACGTCTGCCGACCCTGAACTACCCGAACCGCCCCCGCATGCCGTGGCGACGAGGCCGCACACCAGCAACACGGCGGTGATCCGGGTCGATCTCATGCCAGGAATCTACGCATTCGATCGGGCGCAGTTGCGTCGGGCGCGGAGCAATACCTCATTCCCACCTACCTGCAACTGAAGCGGCACTTCCAGATGTTGACTCCTCGGAAGAACGCTGTCGTCACCTCTCGAGGAGCCGAGTTGTAGCCGCTCATGTCGACAGCCACGCCCAGGGTCGAGTCGTTGATCTCGAGCGACCGCCCGAGGTCAGCGAGGCTGTCGGCATTGACGTCGCCGGTGAGCATCGCGGTCTTGCGATACGTGCTGGAGAAGTACCACGAATTCTTAAGGCCGAGGATCCTTTTCAAAGTCGCCGACCGCGCAACGAGTTGAAGTTCGGCAACCGTTGGATAGTCGTCGAACACCCCATTGAGGCCCCGGGTACTCACAAAGTCGTCGTATCCACCACCCAGGCAACCCGACCCAAGACCGGTTTTCTGACAGTCGAACGTGGAGTTGTTGGCGATCTGCATCTCGGTGTACGTGACGTCACCGGGTGTGGGGCCGCGCTTGATACCGATGATCAATCCGCGGCTCGGTCCGATGTCGCCAATGTTGCATCGTCCGCCGCCCGAGCAGCCAACCAATACCGTTGTTGTTGTCGTGGTCGGAATTGTCCTCGTTGCACATCCGGTCGAGCCGTTGGGCCATGTCGCTGGCGCCGGGTTTCCTCCCCCGCGGTACGGACGCTCGGCGAATGGACGACCTGAGAACTTCGATTCCGAACCGACGTCGTAGTAAGCCGCCCCCGAGGGGAAGTGGAAGTTGTCGAACCTGTTCACGCGACCGTCGGCCTCGAGCCAATATGAAATACCGCCGCCGACTCTGTACGGCTCCTGCTCGAGCGTCAGGGCCCGCCAAGACGAGAAGTTCGCGGCACAGTCCGGGCCAAAGGTTGGGCTGTTCGCGAAGAACAGAAATGCTGCCCTCATCTGGCGGTCGGTCGGGAGCCTCCATGGCGAAGCAGTCCTTTGCGCAAAGGTGGCAACGTTGCTCTTCATTTCTGCCAGGGTCAGTGCCGGTTCACCCGAAGCCCGTGGGTCGACGAATCTCCGCCACTCTTTGGCCGCCATCTCGGTGTATGTCATCGATGAACCGGAACCCGAGAAGTCGACGATCAATCCCCCCGTCGGACTGATGTCACCGATCTTGCAGACACCTCCTCGCACACAGGACAACGGAATCGTGGTGGTCGTCGTCGGAGGTGCGTACACCCATTTGCGCACAGGTCGGACATAGGAGGATGCATCGGCATCCTGCGATCGACGCACCGAAGCGAAGTCCATCCTGTCGCGAATCGGCTGCGAGCCATGCCAGTAGAAACTCGCACCTCGGGCACCCGTTCCGTCGCCGAAGCTTGGATCGATCTTTTCGGTCGGCTCCGGACACGCACTCGATGCCGCGGAGAGTTGACGTGTCGCAAACTTACAAACGATCTCAATTTCGCCAGCGACGGGGAGACGCCAATCCGAAAGTCCTCCGCCTCTGTAGGAGGACGCGGCAGACGCCGCTGCAGACGCAACCACAAGCGGGTCGCGTCCACCCTTGTCCCAACCTGCGGGCGCAATTTCGAGGTACTCGGGCACCGCCGTGGATCCGCTCTTGTCAATGATGATCCCGCCACCCGGGCCACGTTGCCCGATCTGGCAGTTCTGCAGGTTGACACATGGCGCGACCGGCAGGGTCGTCGTCGTAGTTGTCGGAGCTGCGGTGGTTGTTGTCGGTCGAATCGTGGTCGTTGTTGTCGAAGTCGTGGTCGTAGTCGAAGTCGTTGTCGTTGACGAAGTTGTCGTCGACGAAGATGTAGTTGTAGGCGGCAGCGTCGTGGTGGTTGTGGTCGTCGACGTCGTTGTCGTGGGATTGGCGACGTAGTAGTCCACAGCGGCCTGCCTCACTGCTGCCGATACCGCGTTCGTTCGGACCGGACGCACCACACCCTCCTGTGGTCCACCTGCCGCGGCCGCAGAACATCGGCTCGCAACGCTCATGGTCGACTTGCCCGTACGCGATGAGGCGTCAGTGGCCCACATACCCGCTCCGGCGCTCAAGGTGTTGTTCGCAGACCTGCACACCAAGGTCATTTCCGCGACGTCCGGCAGTCTCCAGTCGGACTTACCTCCGCCCCGATAGCTCGACGCCAGCGCATTTGCACCGTCTCCGCTCGAGCCGGGCGCGACAATGACCTTGGTCTGCGAGACCAAAGATGACGGCGGCGGCGTTCCCGCCCAGTCGGCTGGTGCAACTTCGAGATATGTCAACGAACCGTCATTCGCCGAGTTGACCGAAAAAATCCTTCCGCCACCAGGTCCGGTGTCGCCTACAACACACAAGCCGCCGGATGCGCACGTCAACGGCACGGTTGTGGTCGGGGCAACGGTGGTCGTTGTCGGGGGCGGCGTGCAAGGTTCACTCTGCTCGACAAAGGTCCTCAGCGCAACGCCTCTGAACCAGCCAATGTTGGTCTCCATGACGACATCGTCTCTACCGCCGGGATTCGCACCCCAAACGAATTGCGAAATCGGCGTTGATGACCAGAAATACTCCTTGCCTTTGATCTGCTGTATAAGTGACACGTTGGCGCGCAATTTGTCGATGTCAGGAATGAACCAACCCGGCTTGGTGGTCCTTGACAGGTTGTCGGCAAACGCAATCACGCTAGTCAGACTTTCGACCGGCTTGCCCGAACCGATCGTAATCCAGTCGCGTGAAATTTCGATCGATTCATCGGTCGTCGTTGCCCCGACTTTCATCACGATGCCCCCGGCAGGCCCGTATCCACCAACGGCACACGCGACCGTCTGAACTTCGAGCGCGGCATTCTTCGTTCGAGTAGAGCCCTCGGACGATGAAGACTCGTTGGTTCCGCAAGCGGAAGCAAACACAACAGCCCCCACGACAAGCGCCAAACCAGATGTGATGCGTTTCTTCACGTGTTTCCCCTTGGTCATCGCTGACCGTCGATTGAGCCTCGGCGCGGACCCCAAGCGAGACACCTGAAATCACGACGAAAACAGACAACTGGCGACAGTACCCGAGAATGAACCGATATTGAATTCACCTCAGGCGGCAACAGTCCAAAAATGAGCCGAAACAGTGGAGGCGACGCCGGGAATCGAACCCGGATAAACGGCTTTGCAGGCCGCTGCGTAAGCCATTCCGCCACGTCGCCAGTGCCGATTGCGAACAATCAGCACGCCGGATGATATCCGCGTTCCCGCTAGATCGGCTTCGTGCGTGGGTGCGCGCCCCCGAGAGCCGCAAGGGCTGACAGGACGAAAATGCAGCGCGGGGCTATTCTCGCCATATGGTACGCCGCACAATTAGTGTTTTTCTGGTTGGTTTTGCCCTGCTGTCGTGCTCAAGTGACTCGACGACATCCGACAGCCGCGTCAAGAACGTTGCGTTGACAACGGTCGAAACAGCAGCACCAAACGCTGGCACATTCCTGCGCAGTTTCAATGGCTTGGACTTGCAGCGGACCTACAACAATCCGTTCACCTTGAAAGACTTGCGACTCAGCGACTTTCGAAAGACGAACCTCACAGGGGTTTCGTTCAGAGACAGTTCGCTGACCGGTTCGAGCTTTGGTGGAGCGAATCTCTCAGGTGTCAGTTTCTACAACGCGACACTCGACAACGTTGACTTCAGTGGCGCGAATTTGGACAACGCGGATTTTTCGTGGGCCGATCTATCGCAGACCAACCTCGACAAGGCCGCAAATCTCAATGGCGTCAGCGTCCTCTACGGCGTTCTTCCGGTCGGGTTCGATTGCGTCGCAGCAAAACTGCGCGGGTGCGAAACGACCATCACACCCGGAACAGCTCTCTCGGGACCGGCCGCGGACATGCAGCAGGAGTCCAACGATGGACGCTTCGTCCGGAGCTACAACGGTGTGCGTCTCACGTACTCGCGCCTCGAGCAGCTCGATCTTCGTCGCTCAGATTTCACCAATGCGAAGCTCGACCAAACCTCATTCGACCGGAGTCTGCTCGACGACTCCACGTTCGCCGGCGTGAGTCTCATCGGCGCCAACTTCTCTAGCGCTTCTCTTCGCCGCGTCGACTTCGCTGATGCACTTTTGACAAATGCGAACCTGAGACTCGCTGACCTATCCAGTTCGTCCATTCTGAAAGCAGCGGACCTGACCGGCGCGCGGGTGGCGGGTGCGATTCTCCCCGAAGGCTTCAACTGTGCCGCTTCCAAGGTGCGCGAGTGCGATGAGGCCGTCATCCTGGGATCTCCGACGCAACTCGGGCCCCAGACGGTTCCCACTCTTCCCCCTCCACCGACGACCATGACAGTTCCTGCGGTCGCACTCCCATCGACGACGTTGGCTCCACCCTCAACCTTGGCACCCGTGATCGCTCCTGCTTCTTCGTCGACGCAGGCGCCGCTCCCGGCGACATCAGCCGTGGCCCCAACGACGCAATCCACAAACGCATGGAACGTGCGCCCACCCGTCGTCACCACAACCCTCCCGAAACCCACAACAACGGCGCCCCAACCCACGACCACGGCGCCCCGCCCCATCGCACCACCGTCGACCAACGCATGGAACGTGCGCCCACCCGTCGTCACCACCACCCTCCCCAAACCGACGACAACACTGCCCCGCCCCACAACAACGGCGCCCCGCCCGACAACAACGGCGCCCCGCCCCACAACAACCACTTCCACTTCCACAACGACCACAACGACCACAACCATGCCGCGGTCACCATTGAACTTCGATGGCATGGACCTGACGAGCCAGAAGTTTGAAGGCATTGACATGCGTGGCGCGTCGTTCATCGGCACAACCATCAACGCGACGTCATTCAGGAACGTCAACCTCGCGGGGGTGGACTTCACTCGTGCGAAGTTCGCGGTGACAAGCTACGTCACGGAATTTTGGAATGTGGACCTCACGGGTGCAAATTTCTCCGGTGTCAATTTCCCGAATGTCTGGTTCAACAAATCGAAGGTGACCAACGCGAACTTTTCGCGGGCTCAGATGACTGAAGTGATCATGAACGACATGGAGGGACCCGGCGTCAACTTTGCCCGAGCAAACATCCAGACGATTCAGTTCCGGCGTTCCGTGTTCACAAAGGCAAATTTCACCGACATCAGCGGTCAGAGTGCGCAGATCGAAGACACCAATTTCGATGGATCAGACTTTTCGGGTGCTTCCATGCGATGGGCGGGGTTTGCGCGCTCGAATCTCGACAACACGACCTTCAAGGCGGCAGATCTACGACGTCTCAATCTCTCGACAGCGAGGACATACGGCGCCGTGTTCGACGAGTCGAATTTGGAGAAGGCCAAGTTGCCCGATACCGCAGGATTCGCATCCTGGAAGAATTCACGCCTCGTTGGCGCCACCGGTTTCAACTGCACCATACTCCCCGGCGCACGCTGCAAGTAGCTAGTTCGACGAACCGCGAGGTGGCTTGGGCCGGAGACCCATGTCGCGCAGCACTTGTGCTGTGCCGTATTTCCAACCACGGCGCATACGTGCGAGGCGCGAGATCTGCCGCATGCGTTGGGTGATGTCGCGTGCGTATTCGATGGCGCGCGTCTCGCGAGCCGTGGCAACGAGCTTGACCGGTTCCGTGGGGAACGGCTCGCGTTCGAAGCCGTAGCGAGCGAAGTCGTCGGCATAAATCTCTTCGATGATCGCGGCGGTGTTGGCGTCCATCACGTCGCGATACTTGATACCGAGTCCCTCGTTCAGCCTCTTGGGCCGAATGTCGCGGCCACTTCGCTCGCTCAGTTCGCGTGCGAACCGGTCCATTTCGCCGGGTTTGTCGACGCGGAAAAAGTGCGTGTAGCGCACGTGGTCGTCGCGCACCGAACCCCACTGAGCGGTGAAGTGGTCGTCGACGTGGAAGAGTTCGAGTTTGTCGCGCAGGGCGTGAACGAAACGCCGAAAGGTGGAGGCGATGTCGATGTTGCCGTCGACGCGATCGTCGGTGCAGAACTGCCACACCTCGTCGGAGAGGGTGCTGGGGGCCTGCATGAGGATGCGATTTTCGAATGCCGAGTACGTGCGCGCGTACGGATGCCGAAGCGCCCCCACGCGCCACCAATCGGGCGACTCCCAGATTTCGTCCTGCTCCTTCTTCGGCAGATAGCGAAAGAGATCGAGGCCACTCACCTCGATCTGATGAATTGCCTGAGCAACGGAGATGTTGGGGCTGTGGAGGAAGCGTGCGTTCTCAGGCGCGTATGAGTCGTTCGCCTCGGCGAGCATCATCTTGATCGAGCTGCAGGCCGACTTCGTGGTGGGCATGTAGGCGACCCTTACGCGTGGAGCGACGAGGGTGTGCCCCACGAAGAGTGCGCGCTCGGTGTAGACGTACGGCTTGCGGTTCGACATCAGCTCGGGGTCTTCCACAGGTGGGACAGCGCCGAGACCAATTCCTCGGCGCAGTCGTTCACACTGCGGTTCGACGTTACCAAGACGAGTTCGGGCGAGTCGGGAGCCTCGTAGGGGGCATCGACTCCCGTGAGACCGGTGAGTTCACCACTCTTTTGCTTGGCGTAGAGACCCTTTGGATCGCGATCGGCGCACTCTTCCACCGGCGTCGCCACGAAGACCTCCGCGAAGGGGACGCCGGCGTCGTGATGGCGGCGACGCACGGCATTGCGGCCGGCAGCGAAGGGACTGATGACCGGCGCCAAGACGACGAGGCCGGCATCGGCGAGTGTGAGCGCAACCTCGCCGAACCTACGGACGTTCTCGGCGCGGTCGTCGTCGGAAAAGCCCAGATCGGAATTCAGGCCGTGGCGCAGGTTGTCACCGTCGAGAACGTAAACATCCACTCCGACGTCAAAGAGGATGCGTGCTGCCTCGTTCGCGACGGTGGACTTCCCGGAACCCGACAGACCGGTGAGCCAAATGGTTGCACCACGATGGCCCGCCCGGTTCGAGCGCTCGTCGCGCCCTACGGACTGCGGATGCCAGCGGATGTCACTCACTCGCGGGGCGGCAGCAACATTCCGGCCGCGGCGGTTGCGCCGGTGGACTCGTCGACGAGGATGAACGAGCCCGTGACGCGGTTGTGCTCGTAGTCGTCTCGCAACAGCGGCTCGGCGGTGTGCACCGTGACCCGGGCGATGTCGTTCATCGACAACGGACCCTCGGGGGTCTTGCGGTGCAGATCGGAGATGTCGAGCACGTAGCGCACTTCCCCGATCTTCGCACGTGTCGAGCGGGTCGTGTGCTTGAGGGTGTAGAGCTTGGCCGGGTTCAACTGGGCGTTCGAGTCGAGCCAGCACACCATCGCGTCGTGGTCCTGCAGGACCCGAGGCCGGTTGTTGGGTCGGCAGATCATGTCGCCACGGGTCACCGACAGGTCGTCGGCGAGAAGAATCGTGACGGCCGAACCGGGGACCGCCTCTTCAAGGGACCCGTCGGCAGAGTCGATACCGGTGATCGTCGACGACAGACCACTCGGCAGCACCACGATCTCATCGCCGACGCGCAGCACGCCTCCGGCCACGGTGCCCGCGTAGCCGCGGTAGTCGTGGTGCTCGGCGGTGCGGGGGCGAATGACGTACTGCACCGGGAACCGAACGTCAATCTTGTTGTCGTCGCTCGCCGTGTAGACGTTTTCGAGGTGGTGAAGAAGCGTCGGGCCTTCGAACCACTTCAGGTCGTCGGAACGTTCGACGACGTTGTCTCCCTTCAGGGCGCTGATCGGCAGGAAGGTGACGTCGCGCAATTGTAAGCGCGAGGCAAAGTCCTCGAAGTCGTTGCGAATTTCGTTGAACCGGTCTTCGCTGTAGTCGACCAGGTCCATCTTGTTCACGCACACGACAAGGTGCGGCACGCCGAGCAGCGACGTGAGGATGCTGTGGCGACGGGTTTGTTCGACGACGCCGTGTCGCGCGTCGATGAGGATGATCGCCAAGTCGGCTGTCGAGGTACCCGTGACCATGTTGCGCGTGTACTGCACGTGACCGGGGCAGTCCATGATGACGAAGGAACGCTTCGGAGTGGCGAAGTAACGGTGCGCCACGTCGATGGTGATGCCCTGTTCGCGCTCGGCGCGCAGGCCGTCGGTGAGCAGCGAAAGATCCACATAGTCGTCGCCGCGACGCTTGCTGACGGCTTCGACGTGCTCGAGTTGGTCCTCAAAGATGCTCTTCGAGTCGTAGAGAAGGCGGCCGATGAGGGTCGACTTGCCGTCATCGACGGAGCCGACGGTGGCGAAACGCAACTGTCGCATCAGAAGTACCCCTGTCGCTTGCGGTCTTCCATGCCGGCTTCGGAGATCTTGTCGTCGGCGCGGGTTGCACCGCGCTCGGTGACACGCGCAACCGCGGTTTCGGCAAGCACGTCGTCGATTCCGACGGCGGTCGACGAGATGGCCGCGGTGCACGTGGCGTCGCCGACGGTGCGGAACCGAACCATCTCTTCGAAGACGTCTTCCCCGGTGTCGGGGCGCAGGAACTCGGTGTCGGCCATCAGCATCCCGCCACGCTTGAAGACGCGACGCTTGTGGGCGAAGTAGATGCTGGGCAGCTCGATGTCGTGTTCCTTGATGAAGGTCCAAATGTCGAGCTCGGTCCAGTTCGACAGCGGAAAGACGCGAAAGTGCTCACCTTGTTTGTGACTGGTGTTGTAGATGTTCCACAGTTCGGGGCGCTGGTTCTTCGGGTCCCACTGGCCGAAGGTGTCGCGGTGCGAAAAGACCCGTTCTTTGGCGCGGGCCCGCTCTTCGTCGCGGCGGGCGCCGCCCAACACCGCGTCGAACTTGTTCTCTGCGATGGCATCGAGCAGAGCAACCGTCTGGAGAGGGTTGCGCGAGGGGGCATCGGCAACCTTGCCCGCGTCGATGGCAGCCTGGACCGAGGCGACCGTGAGGTTGAGGCCGAGTCCCGCCAGGCAGCGATCGCGGAAGTCGATGACCTCGGGGAAGTTGTGGCCCGTGTCGACGTGCATGACGGCAAAGGGAAGCCGGGCGGGGGCGAATGCTCGGACCGCCACGTGCAGCATGACGACCGAGTCCTTGCCACCCGAAAAGAGGATGACAGGGCGTTCGAAACACGCGGCGACCTCGCGGATGATCGTGATGGCCTCGTCTTCGAGGCCGGTGATGCCGGGGCGCATGGCGGACGAGACTATCGTAATTCCTACCAAATCGGTCGGGTTTGCGTCGGTAGAGTGTGACGGTGACCGAAAACCCGCATCTCGACACCACCGCGATCACCGCGGGGCGCCGTGGTGCGCGCGGATTGTCTGCCGACATCGCGACGTCGACCGTGTGGTCGAGCGAAGGTCTCGACGCCACGCACGACGAGATCGTTCGGGGCCGCCGTGGCAAGGCCTACAGCCGCTACACCAACCCAACGGTTCGGCAATTCGAAGAAGCAATCGCCGAACTCGAAGGCGCTGACGATGCGCTCGCCTTTGGGTCGGGAATGGGAGCCATCGCCACCGTCGTGTTCGCGCTCTGCTCCCCCGGCGATCACATCGTCGCCCAGCAGCAGCTGTACGGCGGCACACTCGCCCTTCTCGCCGGACCCGCACGCCGCATGGGCATCGACGTCACCTTCGTCGATGCAACGGTTCCCGGGGCGTTCGCCACGGCGGCCAAGAAGCCGCGCACGATGCTCGTCATCGCCGAGACACCGGCCAACCCGGCGCTCGCGTTGGCCGACCTCGACGAGGTCGGCTCCATCGGCGGGCCGTTCACCCTTGTCGACTCGACGTTCGCCACGCCCATGTGCCAGCAACCGCTGCGACACGGCGTCAACATCTCGCTCCACTCGGCGACGAAAGCGATCGGTGGACACAACGACGCCCTCATCGGCGTCATCGCCGGCGAAACCGACATCATCGACGCAGTGTGGGCACATTCGGTGCTGCACGGCGCGGCCGCGTCGCCCTACGACGCACACAACGCCCTGCGCGGCGTGCGCACACTCGCCGTGCGCCAGGAGCGTCAGTGTTCGACGGCGCACTCCCTGGCCGAGTGGTTCTCGTCGCAGGACGCGTGCACGGCAGTCCACTACCCCGGCCTTGCCTCGCACCCGCAGCACGAACTTGCGGCGCGACAGATGACCGCGTTCGGGTCGATGCTCGCAGTCGAACTGCCAGGCGGCCCCGAGGCCTGCACGCGTTTTCTCCAGGCGGTCGAACTCGCCCGGCCGGCAACGTCGCTCGGCGGCCCCGAGACACTCGTCTGTCACCCGGCGTCGAGCACTCACCACGGTCTCGACCCCGAGTCCCTGTCGGCGTCGGCCGCCGCCGAGGGGCTGCTGCGCATCTCGGTGGGTCTCGAAAACCCGGGCGATCTCATCGCCGACTTCGAACGCGCGCTCACGAAGAGCCGTTCATGAACATCGGTGTTCTCACCGGTGGCGGCGACTGCCCCGGATTGAATGCGGTCATCCGCGCCGTCGTGCGCAAGGCCGAGAAGAACGGTGATCGCGTACTCGGCTTCCGCGATGCGTGGAAGGGATTCCTTGCCAACGATTACGTGCAGTTGACCATCGACAACGTGCGCGGGCTGTTGCCGAAGGGCGGCACCATTCTCGGCACCACCCGTGGCAGCCCCTACGACTACGGCGACGGAGTCGAACGCACGCGCAAGCAATTCGCCAATCTGAATCTTGGTGCGTTGATCGTGATCGGCGGCAACGGCTCGTTGACCGTGGGCTCGCGCCTCCACGCCGAGGCCGGACTGCCGATCGTCGGCGTTCCGAAAACCATCGACAACGACATCGTCGGCACCGATGTGTCGTTCGGGTTCCACACCGCGGTTCAGATCGCCACCGATGCCATCGACCGCCTGCACACCACGGCGGAAAGCCACGACCGCGTGATGGTCGTCGAGGTGATGGGTCGCGACGCCGGCTGGATTGCGCTGATGGCCGGCACCGCCGGTGGTGCGACGGCGATTCTGGTGCCCGAACGGCCCTTCGACATCGGGCAGGTGTGCGAACACATCGAACGCCGCCACGGCCGCGGGCGCTTCGCCTCGATCGTCGTCGTGGCAGAAGGTGCGCGGCCGCTTCCGGGAACGCCACCCGACATGAACTACGCGAAGGATCAGTTCGGTCGCGACCGCCTGGGTGGCATCAGTGCCGCACTCGCGCCACTCATCGAAGAACGCACCGGGTACGACGTCCGTGTCGTGCAGATCGGCCACATTCAACGTGGTGGCACACCGACGGCCTACGACCGGGTTCTGGCGACCCGCTTCGGCCTTGCGGCAGTCGATGCGGTTAGCGACAAGGACTTCGGCAAGATGGTCGTGTTGCGCGGCGACTCGGTCGAACGCGTACCCATGGCACTCACCCAGGGCAACACGCGCACCATCGACCTCGCTCTGTACGACGAGGTCGAGTCGGCCTTCTTCGGCTGACTTGCCGCGATCACACCCCGCGCGGCGGACGCGGGAAGAACGAGCTCGTTCGACGCACGTAGTCCTCGTATTCGGGTTTGCGTTTGCGCAGGCTCTTTTCCAACAACGCAACACCCGACACGCGCACCAGCAAGAACGTCATCATGGCTGCGCCGATGAAGCCGAACGCTCCGACACCGGCCTCGGCGGCGACGATCGCGATCCCCCACCACACCACGGCATCACCGAAGTAGTTGGGATGGCGCGTGTAGCGCCACAATCCCGACGACATCACTTTGCCCGCGTTCGCGGGGTCCGACTTGAACCGTCGCAGCTGCAGGTCCCCCACCGACTCGAAGAACAACCCGACAGCCCACACCAGGATGCCCATCGTGCCGATCGGCCCGAAACCCGGGGACTCTTCGATCTGACCGAGCTGCAGGGGCAACGACACCACCCACATGAGAACGCCCTGCAACGTGAACACGGTGACGAGGCTGATGAAGGGGAACCGGGGGCCCCAGTGTTTCCGCATCGCCCTGTAGCGATAGTCCTCGCCGTGGCCGATGTTTCGTCGTGCGAGATATCCGGCGAGACGCAATCCCCAGATCGAGACGAGGACCACGAGAACCCACGCGCGCGCATCGTCGCCGTCGCCCACGACGAACGACACCCAACCGACGAGGACGAACCCGAGACCCCACACGATGTCGACGATCGACGCGTTCTTCACCGCAACACTGATGACCCACGTGGAGAACATGAGAATGGCAATTGCGATCGCACTTGCGATCATCACGTCGGCACTGCTGCTCATCAGTTGTCCTTTCGGTCGACACCAGCCTGACCGAGATGGTCGGCCACCGCGCGATCGAGTTCGAGCCACCGCGCATCGAGCCACTCGATCAAGCCCTCGGTGGGCACTTCGCTCCGGGGAATCCGCACGAACCACATCCGGGCGACTCCGGCAGCCGCCTCGAGCCGCTTCAGCATTCCGCCAAAAGTGTCGAGACCATCGAAACCGGTGTGGCCGGCGATGACCACGTCGGCGTCGGGCGCCGCGCCGAGGAGGGTCAACGCACCTGCGGGCTTCGGCGGCAAGAGATGTTGAAGTCCCCGAAGACGTGCGGCGCGTTCGGGACTGCGCTCGGCCATCGACGCGAGGATCTTCTCGCGCTTCTTCGGGTTGGCGCGCGTGCCCTCGACGAAAATCACCGCCACGTCGTCGATCCCGAGGTTGTGGCCCAACCGGGCGAGGCCGCGCAGTTCCTCTTCCTGGTTGTCGGAGCTGCGATTGAGGAAGTAGTTCGGGAGACGGTGGCCGACGATGTCGAGGCACGGGTCGGCCATCAACTCTCGTTTCAACACGTAGCGCGGACGCAGACCCGCGACGTTTCCCATGGAGTACGCCGACACCAAGGAGTCGGCGAGGCTGGCGTGGCGTGAGAACACAAGTGTCGGACCCGGCCGCAAGGCCTCGGGGTTCTCGACCTTGATTCGTATGCCGACGGTGACGCGCAGTGCGAACATGAGCGAGCCGGCCCACCAACGCTGCAAGGCGAAGTGGACGCGCAGGTTCCTTCCCTGGCCCGAGAGAAAGAACAGGGTCGCTGCGACGAGACCACCAACCTCGATCCATGCCCACAGCAGTGCAAACCCGACGAGTCGAAGGGTCGGCAAACGCCACTTGCGCCGGACGACGTCGAAGAGTGCGGTGCCAATTGCCCACACGGGCCACGTCGCGAGCATGACGAGTGCAAGCAAGATCACGCCCGTGGTCGAGGCAACGCGTCGCAGAAACGTTCGTCCGATGGAGACGACAGTAGCCTCGGGGCCATGGACGTCGTTCGACTCACCGGCACGATCGGTGCCCGCATCGACGGGGTGGACCTGACGACCGACCTCTCCGCCGCGACGATCGCCGACGTCCGCGCGGCCCTCGTTCGCCACCGCGTGATCTTCTTTCGCGACCAGCACCTGTCCCCCACGCAACAGGTCGCGTTCGGCCGGAACTTCGGCGAACTGACCCCTGCACACCCACTCGTCGGGGGCCTCGACGATGCCCATCCCGAGGTGCTCGTTCTCGACAGCCTCGACTACAAGCTTGGTGTCGGCGACCGCGGTTCGGCCAACGGCAAGAGCACCAGCTACAACAACCGCTGGCACACCGACGTCACGTTCTCAGAGACGCCGCCGCTCGCGTCGATCCTCAGCGCGAAGAAAATCCCGTCGTACGGCGGCGACACCCTGTGGGCCGACCTCATCGACGCCTACGACTCCCTGCCGACGGCTCTGCGCGACATGCTCGACGGTCTGTACGCGGTGCACGACTCGAGCGGCACCTTCAGCCGCTTCCGCGACGAGGACAAAACGGGCGAAAACCGCCAGAAACTCGCCGACATCGCCCCCGTACGGCATCCCGTCGTGCGCGTGCATCCCGAATCGGGCGAAAAGGGTTTGTTCGTCAATCCCACCTTCACCGCCTACATCGAGGGCTTTCCCATCGACCACAGTCGCGCGATTCTCAACATGCTCTACGACCACACCGTGCAACCCGAGCGCGTCGTGCGTTGGGTCTGGCAGGAAGGTGACGTGGCGATGTGGGACAACCGGTCGACGTCGCACTACGCGGCGGCCGACTACGTCGAGCCACGCCTGATGCACCGCATCACGGTGCGCGGCGACAAACCGCGCGGACCGCGCGACTGAACTATCTCTTCGGCGGCCCGAGCGGACCGCCGGCCCACCACTGCTCGAACATCGGCTTGGCCGCCTTCACGACCGGCTCGAGCAAGAAACCCGACGGCGCCCGCACGTAGCTGAAGGATCCGTAGCCGTCTTCGGGTGCCGCACCGCAGACCTCGAGGGTCCAGCCTTCGGAGAGAAAACGATCAGTCGTGGCCTTCACGTCGTCGACCCACATGCCCATGTGGTGCACGCCCGGCGCGTCGTTGCCGTACCACGGCGCACCGGGGACACTTTCCAACAATTCGACGTGTTGCGGACCTTCGCAGGAATAGGTGAACTTCAACGGAAACTTCGTCATGCCGACACCGGGAAGCCAGCACGGCTGTTCCCGCACCTGCAGTTCGGCCCACGTGACACGCAGGCTCTTGCCGAGTTCCGCCATCGCTTTGTCGATGTTCGCCGTCCGCACGCCGACGTGGTAGAGGTCCTGGAAGTTGAAAGTGGGGTCGGACATCGCGCTGCTCAGTTCGACTTCGTGCCGATGCCGGCCGAGAACATGTCGGTGAGCTGGCTGTCGTCGACCTCGATGAGCGCCTGCACCCACTTGTGGAACGCCTGCGTTCCACCTTCGTTTTTGCCGAAGGTCACGTGGGTCATGGCTCCCGCACGCATGCCGCGCTGAATCTGCTTGCCCGTCTTGTAGTCCTCGTCCTCGACGACCTTGACCATGAAGGCCATCCGGCTCACCATCGATTCCTTCACCGCGTCGGTGAGCGGCTGGGTGTGGAGGAAGTGCTGCGTGGTGTACGACTCGTCGGGCGTGTCGCCCGGGAAGAGCTGCGAGATCATGTACACCTTGCCCTCGGCATCGAAGGCCGCGATCGACACGTGGGGGAAGATCGTCCATACGCCGAACACCAGCTTGTCTTCGGGCCACTCGGCCTCGGGCGTGCCCTCGAGTGTGTTGACCGAGGTGCGCTTGTCGGGCGCCATCAGGCGTTGATGCGGACCCCACGCCTCGAACAGAGCCTTGGGCGACGTATCGGGACCAAAGGTGTTCCGGTGGAGAATCGGCAAGTGGTAGAAGTCGAGATAGCCGTCGTAGGCGACTTTCCAGTTCGCACCGACGATTGTCTGGCCGCCCGCGTAGTGACAGTCGGCGAAGTGATGGTGCTCGAGCATCTTGTCGTACCCATGGAAGAACGCGTCGTGGTCGAGACGTGAGTTCGGATTGAGAGTCACCCACACGATGCCCGCGCGCTCGGTGACCGGCAATGTGGTGAGGCCGTGGGTGTTGCGGTCGACCTCGCCGAAGGCCTCGGCTTCGAATATGCCGACGAGATCACCCTGGGTGTTGTAGCTCCAGGCGTGGTACGGGCACGTGAAACGCCGCGCCTTGCCGCAGCCCTCTTCGGCGACCTGTGCACCGCGGTGACGACAGACATTGAGGAAAGCCCGCATCTCGCCGTCGCTGCCGCGCACCATCAAGACCGGGACACCGAGAACGGTGACCGCCGAGTACGAACCGACCTCGCGCATCTGACACGAGAAACCGAGAACGAGAGGGAGCCGTTTGAAGATGCGGTCGACCTCGAGCTGCCAGCGTTCCTGGTCGTAGTAGTACTCGACGGGCACGCGGTACTGCGTGTCGACGAGTTCACCTTTGTTCTCGTTCAGACCGTCGATGGTCCGCTTGGCCATGCGTACGAGTTCGTCCCTAGTGTCGCCCATGTTGTCCCTCCGTGTATTCCTGTCTTTACCGTACTCTCAGGTGCAGTTCCCGAAGCGGTCGGAGGAAGAAGCTGCGGTCGTACATCGGGTACTCCAACGGCGCTGCCAACTCGATCTCTGTCACCCGGTCGAGGAGGATGTGGAACGCCGAGGACATCTGCTGGCGGGCCAGCGCCGCCCCCAGACAGAAGTGGACGCCGAAGCCGAAAGAAATGTGGTTCTTCGCGTTCGGACGACGGATGTCGAACTCGTCGGGCTTGTCGAACACCCTGGGGTCGCGGTTGGCCGCCCCGTACCGCACCATCGCGGCGGACTTTTCGGGAATGTCGACGCCTGCCACGTTGACGGGGCACGTTACCGACCTCCAGAGGCCCTGCACCGGGGCGTCGTAGCGCAGAACCTCTTCGATGAAGTTCGGCATGAGCGAGCGGTCGTCGCGCAGCATTTGCATCTGGTCGGGGTGACGCAACAACAAGACCATCGCCGCCGAGAGGGCGCCCGTTGTCGTTTCGAATCCACCGGTGATGAGCTGGTGCATCAGCGTGATGAGCTCGGTCGTCGTGAACGGCTCTTCGTCTTCGCCGTGCGCGTGGACGATCAGCGAGATGAGGTCGGTACCCCCGGGGTTCATTCGACGCTTTTCGAATTCGGCGACCACGAAGTGCTGCTCTTCGACCTCGATGTTGGCTTCGACGATGGCTTCTTCGACGGTCATGTCGTTGCGTTGCGCGAGTGACAACATCGCCTCGGCCCAGCGACGGAATCTCGGGTACTCGGCATCGTTCAGTCCGAGGTGGCGGGCGATGAACTTGCCGGGCAACGGCAGGGCGAATTCCTTGACGAACTCGCACTCGCCTCGTGCCAGCATCGAGTCGACCAGGCCGTGGGTGATTTCCTCGATCTCGGGCACGTAGGCCTTCACCTGCGCCGGGGTGAATACCCGGTTCAGGATCTTGCGTGCGCGGCCGTGTTCGGGCGGGTCGACACGCTGGAGGATCGGGGTGTGCATCCAGCCCTTTTCCTCGAGCACCTTCATGTAGGCCATCACCACTTCCGGCTTGACTGCCCTGTTGCCGGCCGCGGGTTTGCTGGAGAAGGTCTTCAGGTCGCCCAGAGCTGCGCGCGCCTCTTCGTGGCCGGCAATGACGTACAGGTTGATGTCGTCTTCGCGCCAAACGGGGCACTTGGCCATCTGCTCGCGGTAATACGGGAACGGATTGTCCTGCACCTCGCGCGTTGTCAGCCCGCGGTGGTTGGTTTCGCTCGTCATGGTCGCGCCCCCTTCGGTCGGTTCACAAACTTACATCGGGCACGTCACTCGACACCCTGCCCCGCCACTGCGGCGTTCGCTTTTCGAAGAAGGCGCGTACGCCTTCACCCGAATCGGGCATCGAGGCAAGCGTCGGAAGAAGCGACGACTCGAGCGCGAGCATCCGATCAACCGACACGTTGAGCCCCTCCCACATCAACTTCTTCGCGAGGGCCGCCGAAACCGGCGCGACGTTGACGGCGATGTCACGCGCCATGTCGGTCGCAACCGAGAGAACCTGCTCTGCGGGCACCGACCGGGATGCGATTCCCAGTTCCACCGCCTCGGCACCGAGGAACTGCCGGCCGGTCAACATGAGTTCGGCCGCTTTGGCAAAGCCGATGACACGCGGCAACAGGGCGTGTGAACCGAGCTCGGGAATGACCCCGCGACGAACCATCGCGTACTGAATCTTCGCCGACTCCGACACGACGCGGATGTCGCACAACATCGGATACGTGATCCCCACGCCGACTGCATGGCCGTTGATCGCTGCGATGACCGGCTTGCGCACCTGATGCGGCCACAGTCGCGGACCCATATGTTCCGTCGGTCCACCACCGACGAACCCGGACTCTCCCCCGCTGAGGTCGGCGCCGGCGCAAAAGGCGCGACCCGCACCGGTGATCACCACTGCACGAACGGCATCGTCGGCGTCGGCGGCACCGCACGCGAGCATCAACTCGTCGCTGAGTTGCGGCGTCCATGCGTTCATCGCCTCGGGACGGTTCAGCGTGATGGTGGCAACCCCATCGGCAACCGAGTAGATGACCGTCTCGAGGTTCACGGCATCACCAACGGGCTATTTCTTGTCGAACTTCGGGTGAACCGCGGCGCGTGGCGCGGCATTCTCCAGAAAGTCGAGAATCGCCTGGTTGACGACGTCGGGATGCGTCATGTTCGCGGCATGCGGCGCGCCGGGCACGACACACATCGTCACCGAACCGCCGAGCCCGTCACGCAAGACCTCGGCCTTGGCGAGCGGAATCGCCACGTCGGCGTCACCATGCACGATGAGTGCACGCGCGGTGATCGACCCGAGATCGGATGTGACGTCGTCGCGATGCATGAGACAGTTGAACGCGTGACTGAATCCCTGCTTGTCGAGCTTGTCCCACTTGGCAAACCAATCGGACCATTCACCCGGTCCAAGGATGAGCGACGCAATCGTGTCCTGCACGGGTGCGGGGCCGTGGGTGACGAACACGTCGTGGAGTTGCTGATAGCCGTCGACCGCCGCTGGATCTTCGGTGCCCGCCTGGGTGTCGATGAGGATGAGACCCTGCACCCGAGCAGGTGACAACAATGCAACTCGCAGACTGATGAAGCCACCCTGGGACATGCCGCCGATGTAGGCGCCGCCGATACCGAGGTGATCCATCAGCGCAAGGACGTCGTTCGCCGAGTCCCAATAATCGAACGGCCCCGTGGCCTTGGTTTGACCGAAGCCGCGCTCGTCCCACGTCACAACCCGGTACTTGCCCGACAGGGCCGCGACCTGGGAGTCGAACATCGAGTGGTCCATCAAGAACCCGTGGCTCAAGATGACCGCTGGGCCCTTGCCCCCGTGGTCGACGAAGTAGATGTCGGTGCCGTTCAGATTCGCAAAAGCCATGGCGAAGACCGTAATTCACGCCGACGGCGTCGGTTACCGTTGGGCCTCATGAGCCAGACACTGAGCCCCGCCGAGCAGACCTCCCTCCCTTGGCACCTTCGGGGAAACTGGGCGCCGGTCCACGACCAGATCACCGACACCGCGTTGCGCGTCGAAGGCACCATCCCGGTCGAACTCGATGGTCTGTACGTGCGCACGGGGCCCAATCCGTACTCGGGCAGCTCGGTTCACTGGTTCTTCGGCGACGGCATGCTCCATGGCGTTCGCCTTCGCAACGGCCGCGCCGAGTGGTATCGCAACCGGTTCGTGAACACGCCCAACATCACCGACCCGCTCGAGGGCGAGTTTGCGGGCATGGGTGACATGACCCGCGGCAAGGGGAACACACACGTGCTGCCCCACAACGGCAAGTTGATGGCCCTCGAAGAGGCCCACTGGCCCTGGCTCATCGACGGCGAGCTGAACACCGTCGGCTACGAAAACTACGGCGGTGCGCTCACCTGTTCGATGACCGCGCACCCGAAGATCTGCCCCGAAACGGGAGAACTCCTCGCGTTCAGTTACATGGCCTTTGAACCGCCCTATGTGCACTACGTACGCATCAGTGCCGACGGAAAGCTGCAGCAAATCGAGGGCGTCGACATTCCCGCCATGGTGATGATGCACGACTTCAACGTCACGAGGAACAAGGTCATCTTCATGGACCTGCCTCTCGTGTTCGACCTCAACCAACTCGACTCGGGTGTTCCGTTCCGATTCAACCGCGACAACGGCGCACGCCTCGGCGTCATGGACCGCACCGGCAAGGGTTCCGACGTGAAGTGGTACGACATCGACCCGTGCTACGTCTTCCATCCCGTCAACGCCCATGACGACGGCGACAACGTCGTGCTGTACGTGTCGCGCCAGCCCGAAGCGTTCGGCAGCAGTTCCGACGACTACGCCCAAGTTGGTCGCCTGTGGAAGTGGACCATCGACACGAAGGCGGGCAAGGTCACCGAAGAACAAGTCGACGACCGTCCGGGCGACTTCGGTCGTGTCAACGACGCGTACGTCGGCCTGAAAGCACGCTACGGCTACCTCATGGCGTTGGCCGGAGAAGGCAACTCCGAAGAGCCCGTCTACGGCTCGTCGCTGTGGAAGTACGACCTGACGACCGGCCAGTGCTGGGAGCACCACCTCGGTGCAACCACCCGTGGAAGCGAGCCCGTGTTCGCGCCATCGCGGGTTGGTGGTGCCGAGGACGAGGGCTACGTCATGACGATCGTGCACGACACCGCCACGAACCAGTCGCGTCTCGTCATCATCGATGCGCAGAACTTCTCCGCGCCACCGGTGGCCACGGTGTACCTGCCCCAGCGCGTCCCCTACGGCGCGCACGGCAGTTGGGTACCCGCGACATCGGTCGCGATGTAAACCGACGAGTTACCGCCGCCAGGCGACACCCGAAGGCCATCGGCCGACACCCTCGCCATCGACGACGAAGTGCGACAACTCACGTCGCGCGTGGTTCATGCGCCACTGCAACATCGCCTGCGCCTTTTCGAGCACAACGTCGCTGCGTGATTCGCGCGTTCGCCACGTTGGGTCGGTCGCCAGATCGAAACACAACGACGACCCGTCCCCGAAGTGCACATAGGCGTGGGTCTCGTCCCGCCGAACCGCGAGCGAATACGTCGACAAACGCCTGTCGTGCGGCCAGGGAAAGTCTCCGAGGGGAATGACGACGAGACTCCAGTCGTATTCCCAGTGCGCGGCGTCGCGCCACCCCTCCGGAGTCGCACCTTCGAGAAGGGGCACGAGACTGCGTCCGTCGCACTGCAGCGGAATGTCGAGCCCCAACAGCTCGCACAGTGTCGGGAAGATGTCGACATTCTCGGTGAATTTCTCAACCACGGCACCGCGGGCCGTGCATTGGGGCGCGCGGATCACCCCGACGATGTGCTGTGACTGCTCGAAGAACCCGCCCTTGTTGCGTAGTCCGTGATCGCCCAACAGCTCCGCGTGGTCGGAGGTGACGATGACGATCGTCGAGTCCCACTCGCCCCTCGCCTCGAGTGCCGCGCGAACACGCCCCAACTGGTGGTCGACCTCCGAAATCATTCCGTAGTACTGGGCGCGCATCCGCCGCACGCGCGCCTCGTCCGTTGGTGCCTTCGTGTCGTCGATGGCCAACATCAAGTCGTGCAGTCCGTGCCGCTGGTCGGCCATGGGTATCGGCAGTGCGACATCGGCCGGGTCGTACATCGTGGCGAATTCGCCCGCAGCGCGGTACGGCGGATGCGGTCGCAGGTAACTGAGATGAGCGAACCAACCGCGGCTCTGTCGACCCAGCCACTCGACGAATGAATCGGTGAGAAAACTCGACACCGAGTGGTTGACCGGGCGCTCGTGCTCGGTCGCCAACAGCTTCACGTGCCCCGACGAAACGTCGTGTCCCCTCTCGGCGAGCCATCTCGTCCACGCCGCGTGACTTCCCGTCAGGTCAAGCGCGACGTCGAAACCCGGCAGCACACCTTCGTACGTCGCCAAACGCGGATCATCAGGGCCGGTCGTGTCGCGTGGATCGACCGTCTGGTCGGTGTACCCGAAAAGTGTCGGCAAGTATCCCGCGCGGCGCGCCACCAATGCGACGTTGTCGAACGACCTGTCGAGTGGCGAGCCGTTCCCGAGCACTCTGTGATTCATCTGGTACATGCCGGTGTAGAGCGACGCGCGACCGGGCGAACACGGAGCGGCTTGGCTGTAGTGCCGCGCGAGGCGTGCTCCTTCGGCGGCGATCGCGTCGAGATTCGGCGTCTTCACCAGTGGATGCCCCGCCGAGGACAAACAGTCCCCGCGGAACTGGTCGAGGGTGACGAGAAGAACGTTCGGCTTCACGGTCCCATGATTCCATGCAACGAAGGGACACCGGTCACCACCATTCCGGGCTGGACGAAGATTCCATTCACAGCATGGACAAACTTGCAGACTTCATTCACAGGGAACACAACGCGCTTCGACCCCACGTCGAGTTGATTCGCGTCGCAGGCGACGCTGTTGGTGAGGTGCCTTTGTCGATCTTGCGTGAGCTCACCAACACCGTTCTCGGGTTTCTCGTACGCGAGCTCATGCCGCACGGCAGGAACGATCACGACATCCTCTACCGAACCCTCGAACAAGCGACCCAGACACCTGGTTCGACGGCAACCATGAACAGGGAACATCTGGAGATGTCGAAGATGGCCGACGAACTCGGAAATCTTCATGCTCTCACCGTCGCCGAGGCGGAACTGAGCGAGCGCACGACGCGGGAGCTGCGCCGTGTCCTCTACGGCCTCTATGCGCTCATCAACTTGCACTTCGCGAAAGAAGAAGAAATCTACGCCGACGTTCTCGAGCACCGGTTGTCGACGACCGAGAAGGATCTCCTCGTGGCGACCCTCGGCCGACACTCGGGATGACGGTCAGTTCTCGGGCGGTTTCGGCTGGCCGAGCATCATCTGCGCCCCCACCGCGCGGATGAACGCGCGACGGTCGGCGACCTCGCCGATCTTCACCTCGAGTGGGCCGTCGATGAGCAGCGTCGCCAGTCCGTGGGCGAGAGACCACATCGCCGTGGCGCGCACGCGAATCTCGGCCAACGATGCCTGCGGGCCAAGATCAGCCTGAACGTGGTCGACCAACGCGCCGAATGCCTCGTCGGCGATGCTCTGCAGGGCGGGATCAGACTCCATCACGCACAGCTCCGAGCGGAACATCACCCGAAAATGACCGCGGTTGTCGAGGGCGAACTCGACATAGCGTTCGAGCAGCACGAGGGCGCGGTCGGCCTCGGTCTCGCCTTCGACATCGCGCAACGCAGCCGCAAGTTGAGTGAAACCCTCGGATGCGATCGCCCGAAAAATGCCCTTGCGGTCGACGAAGTGGTGGTAGGGGGCCTGGTGGCTCACGCCGGCATCGGTGGCCAACTGACGAAACGACAGTCCATCGGGACCATGGTCGGCGATGTAGTCGACCGCGGCCCGCAGGACGGTTTCACGAAGAGCTGAAGGAGCCACGAAAACAGCCTACGAGGGACACTTGACAGTATCAAGTGTCTTCGTTAGACACTGTCAATATGACGTCCTCCGCTGAGACCTTGCAGCCAAACCGGTACCTCGTGGGCAACTATGCCCCCGTCGTCGACGAAGTGACCGCCTTCGATCTTCCCGTCATCGGCGAACTACCCAAAGACCTGAGTGGCCGTTACATGCGCAACGGCCCCAACCCCCTTGGCCCCGTCGACCCCGCCACACACCACTGGTTTCTCGGTGACGGCATGGTTCACGGAATCCGGCTGCGCGACGGGAAGGCAGAGTGGTACCGCAACAGGTACGTCGGTTCGTCGCGACTGAGCGAGGCGCGCGGAGTTGCTGACATTCCGGGTCGCAACTGGAATGGCTCACCTAGCGGACCGAACACAAACGTCGGTGGTTTCGCCGGCACGACGTGGGCGATGGTCGAAGCAGGTGGCTGCCCCGTCGAATTGACCTACGAACTCGAAACCGTCGGTCG
>JAGWWV010000085.1 GCA_018970175.1 Acidobacteriota bacterium | reverse complement strand
CGACAAGTCGAGCACGTCACCGGTGGTTTCCGCCACCGCGGGTCGCGGCGTGACCGGCACCTTGAGAACGGGGCTCGACCCGACGAGCCGGAACAATTGCTGGAGGACGGCCGGATTGGCCGGCCGCGCATCGTCGGTGCCTAGTGCGACGCTGACGAGCGAGAGGTCCTTGCCCATCCCCAGCAACGACTCGCGCTGCAACACCAGTCCGGCACCAACCATCACGGCGCGGGCAAGGGGGCTGCGGGATTCGTCGCCGAGGACTTCGGCATACGTGGCGTCGATGCCCTGCACCAGGATCGTCGAGCCGTCAGCGGCGCGCGCACGGTAGGTCAGCGCAGAGTCGATCGCGCCGCGGAACCCGGAGACGTCGACGGCGCGCGGGGTGAGAATGACCCCGCGTACCCCGACGTCGCGCAGCAGCACGGCACCGTCAGCGGTGAGCTTGTCATCGATCACCATCACACCGCGGTCGGCAGTCACCCCGAGAGCGGCCGCGACGGCATCCTCACCCGCGCGGAGTTGCGAGGCGAACAACTCGCTCAAACCCACGCCGGCAACGGCACTGGGATTGAGGGGAACGAACGGCGTCGCTGCGACGGTGTGGCGTGAACCCTGTGCGCGCAGAGCGGCGAACGCGTCAGACCCGGTCGCGGCCACTTGGTCTGCCTGCAGTGAAACGAATGCACCGCCCGTTTCGTCGTCGTATGCGGCGGTGAGGTCGGACAACTGCTGTGCGAAGAGCGACGATGGCGCGTTTTCCCCCGTGGCGGTGCGGGCGGGCGCCGCCGACAGTGATGCAACGTTCATCACCTGGAGGGTTCCCTCGAACGCCGCCGCCAGAGCGTCATCCGGGTCGACGTGGTGGACGAAGGTCGACGTGGAACCGAGAACCGATTCACCGGCCCGCAGTTCCACGGTGATCGGGTACACGCCGGTGTTGCCAAAGAGAAGGCTGTCGTCGCCGGCGGTGTTGGTGGCCGTCGGAACCGAGACGACGAGCCTGCCGGCGGAGTTGCGGGTCAAACCTGCGACGGGAAGACGCAGGCGGTCGAGTTCGTCGGGTAGACGACCGCCAATTGCGGCGGCGAGTTCACCGCGGGTGTTGACGCGACGATGGGTGACGATGTCGAGGTTCAAGTTGTCGCCTGCTGCGTCGCCCGTGTCGACCACGACCCGCCAGGCGGCGTCGCCGACGATCGTGAAGCCCTGTTGGGTGATGGTCACGCTCGTCGCCGCAGCGACGGGGCCAGCCGACACGGCAAATGTGAGCCCGAGCACCGCAACGAGGGCGGTGACCGCGAAGTGACGCAAGCGGCGGTGCGAATTCACGACGAACGGCGACCCGACAGCACCGCACGGTCGCACTCCATCACCCGTAGGTGATACCCGACCGATTCGAAGCCCCATCGACGGTAAAGGCTAAGCGCCGCCGCGTTGTCCACGTCGGTGTTCACGTACATTCGTCGCGCACCAAGGCGATGAGCCCATGACAAGGCGTCGTCAACCAAGGATCCGGCCGCGCCACGTCTCCGCGCGGTTGGCGACACTGCCAGGCGCTGCAGATAAGAGGAATCCTCGCTCACACCCGTCAGGCAGTAACCAACCGGCGGGGTGAAGGGAATCGCACTGCGCCGCCGCGCACCTCGGGCACGGAACCGAAGAGTGGCGCGACAGGAATTGTCGAAGCCCGCGCGGTCGAGTGCCCATTCGTCGCCGAAGGCGGCCACGTCGATGCGCACCGCGTCGGATCGACGGACCGCACCGATACGCCAGTCGTGATGCCCACGACTCGCGTCGCCATCCGCGTCGAGTTGACGAACGAGAAAGTCGAGCTCTTGTCGCACCGTGAAGCCGTGGGCAAGGAGCGCATCGGCCACCGCGGGTCCGACGGCGCTCGTTCGCACACGTTGGAAGGATCCGACACTCGTCGCATCGGCCCATTCGTCGACCAGCGACTCGGTAATCGAGAAGTCCGGTCGATGGGCGGAATGCAGCGTGATCATTGCCGTCGTTGCGTCGAAGGGCCACGTACCGATACTCCACGTGGGTGGGCCGGGCACTGACGTCACGAAATACGACGGTAGTGCGACGTGCGGGGACATAGCCTGAAGCACGTGGTCCCCGAACGCTTCGCGCCGATTCTTGCTGAACTGGCGCCACTCACCGAGCGTTTTGCGGCCGCGGGCAAACGGCTCTATCTCGTCGGCGGAACCGTGCGCGACCTTCTCATTGGTCGCGGCGATGCAACGAACGTCGACGCGTTCGACTTCGATGCCACGACCGACGCCCGACCCGACGAGATCAAGAAAATCATCTCGGGTTGGGCCGACGCGGTGTGGACCCAGGGCGAACGCTTCGGAACCATCGGTGCCAAGAAAGACGGCCGCGTCTACGAGATCACGACGCATCGGGCCGAGGCCTATTCGCCCGACTCGCGCAAGCCCGATGTCGCCTTCGCCGACGCGATCGACGCCGATCTCTCCCGCCGCGACTTCACGGTCAATGCAATGGCGCTCGAACTCACCGGTGCCGAACCGTCACTGATCGATCCGTTCAATGGCGCTGCCGACCTCATTGCCCGGGTCCTGCGCACACCGCTTTCCCCCGAGGAAAGTTTCAGCGACGACCCACTGCGCATGTTGCGCGCCGCCCGCTTCGTTGCGGCTTTGAATCTCACACCCGACGCGGGTCTCGTGGCGGCGGTGAAGAACATGGCACCGCGCCTCGAGATCGTCTCGCGCGAACGAATCCAGGCTGAAATCGACCGCCTGATCGTGCTCGACCATCCAACCGCGGGCCTGTGGTTCCTCGTCGACACCGGCCTCGCCGAGCATTTCTTCCCCGAACTCCCCGCGATGAGCCTCGAACAAGATCCGATTCACCGCCACAAAGACGTTCTCACGCACACCTTTGCCGTGGTCGAAAACGTTCGCCCCGAAGCCCATCCGTCGTTCGACTTCCGCCTCACACGGCTTGCTGCACTGTTCCACGACATCGGCAAGCCAAAGACGCGCTCGATCCGCAAGGGAAAGGGCATCACATTTCACCACCACGAGGTGGTGGGTGCACGCATGACGCGCGACCGCATGAAAGCGTTGAAATATTCCACCGAAGACGTCGATGCAGTCACCTCACTCGTCGAGCTGCACCTGCGTTTCCACACCTATTCCATGGGCTGGACCGACGCCGCGGTGCGTCGCTACGTGCGCGACGCCGGGCCGTTGCTCGCCGAGCTCAACGTGTTGACACGCTGCGACTGCACGACGCGCAACGAAAAGAAGGCCCTGATGCTGGCGCGCCGCATGGACGAACTTGAAACCCGCATCGACGAACTCGGCGAGCAGGAACAGCTCGCTTCGATGCGGCCCGAACTCGATGGTGTCGAAGTGATGAAGTTGCTCGACATGAAGCCGGGCCGCGACGTCGGCCGCGCACTCGACTTTCTGATGGAAATCCGACTCGAAGAGGGACTTCTCGGGGAAGAGGAAATCACCCGCCGCCTGCGCGCGTGGTGGGAAACCCAACAGGCCTGAGGCTCAGTTGCCGAGCTTGCGTGCGCGCACGACGAGCGTGCAGGGCACCACGGCCCGCGGTTTGCTCTTTGCGTACAACTCGTACAGCACGTCGAGTGCGAAGTTCGAACGTTGCAGCGACATGCAGAGGTCACCGATCGTGAGGTTGGTCGCGGTTCCGTAGCGACGGCGTGCGATCGGTTCGTCGCCGTCGAACATGGCGTGTGCCGGATGTTCGAGCACCGCGACAAAGGCCGCTTCGGGCTTCAAGACACGGTGCACCTGACGCAAGAGACGATCGACGTCGTCGACCGATGTCAGCCGTTCGACGCACAGCACCAAGTCGAGCGACGAACTCGTCGCAAAGCCGAGTTGGAAGAGTTCGGCGTGCTGGAACTCGACACGCACGCCGGCGCTTTCCGCCGCACGCCGACCCGCGGCAATGCGGTCGAGAGAATTGTCAACGGCAATCACCCGCGCACCCGCCTGTGCGAGTCCGACGGAGTTCACGGGTCCGGGTGGCAATCCCAGTTCGAGGACGCGCTTTCCGCGCACGTCGCCGACGAGACGAAGGTCGCGCTCGCCGGAAATATCGTCACCGAACCACACGTCTGCCACGTCACCCAGTGTGCCAAGCGCAGCGTTCATCACGGGGGATATTCGATGGGTAGCCTTTCGCCATGTCATCGAGTGCCGGGTCGTTCAGTGCGGGGTCGCTGCGCGGTGGACACGGCGCGGGCGCAGTCGATCATCGCCTGGCACGCCAACATCTCATCAACGAATACCGTCGCGGCCGACTGCGTCAAGACCAGGTGTGTGACGCGCACCCGGAACTCATGCGCGCCGCACGCAACTTCGGCGAAGAAACTCGAACGACGTGCCCCATTTGTGCCGAAGACAAACTCGTACTTGTCACCTACGCCTTTGGTCCGCACCTGCCGTCACACGGTCGATGCGTCACGCAGCGCAGCGAGATGGCACAGATCCAGCGCCGGGCCAACTCCTCGAACGGCGACTACACCGCATATGTCGTCGAGGCATGTCGCATGTGCCGCTGGCACCACCTTCTGCGTGCCGTGCCCATCGTTGGCCGCACCCGTCGCAGCGCCTGAAGCTGACGCCGAATCAATCGGTGCGTTCGTGCGGGTACTGCGACAAGCAGGAAAAACACCACTGCTCGACGTCGGGCAGGACGACCTGCTTGTGCTCGGACTCCCAGGTTTCCGGGGTCACGTACATGCGCCGAACGGGGGTGAGGGTGGCCTCGG
>JAGWWV010000084.1 GCA_018970175.1 Acidobacteriota bacterium | reverse complement strand
ACCACCGCTCGACGGTGCCGAGAACGGTGCACTCGTGGTGGCGGGGCTGGTCGCGCGGGTCGTCGTCGGAGCCGCGGTCGTCGGAGTTGTGGCAGGTACGGCGGGTGCGGTCGTGGCCGGTGCGGCGGGTGCAGTCGTGGCCGGCTGGGTATCGGTTGTGACGCCCTTGTACTGGTCGCCTGCGACCCCCGTATAGGAGTCGTCGACTGCGGTGCCCGAACCCCAGACGACGTTGATCTTCACGCAGGCCAGCTTCCCGGAACGCTCACCCATCGCGCAGAGGTGGTGGATGCCGGTCTGGTCGACGCCGGGCATCGAGAGATATTCGCGACTCCACCTCGCGATGCCGCCCTTGATGGCGTCGCGGATGCCGATGATCTCACTGGTCTTACCCTTGTAGATGTCGAAGAACCGCACCACTTCTCCCGATGTGAAACCGTTCTGCCCGCGCTTCTGTCCCATCCAGAGACTGGTCGACTCGCCGACCTTGACGGTCGCCGGCTTGGCCTTCGCCACCATCGTCGGGTGAGTCGTTGGTTTCTCCGGACCCGTTCGCCGAATCGGTGTGCACACCCGGAAGCCGTAGTAGAAGCCGCAGATGATGTCGGCCGATGACGCAGGCGTTGCCTCGAAACCGAGGGCAACGACCGCCAGGAGGGCGATGAACTTTTTCTTCGTCCGGGCCGATTTCATCTCGCAGGTACCTCCCCGTGGCCGATGGCCTCCGGGGTCAGGTTAACTCAGCGAGATGATGCGGCGTACGAACAAGGGTCTCAGCGACCCTTCCAGTTGGGGGGTCGCTTTTCCGCGAATGCTTTCGGGCCCTCAATGAAGTCCTCGCTGCGCTGCAGCTGGCGGACCGACTCATAGGTGGCCTCCATCGACTCCCGCAGCGACGCCGTCGACAGACTGCGGTAGACGACGTCCTTGCTGGCGCGGACCGACAGCGGTGAGCACGCGAGGATCTGGTCGACCCATTCATTCGTCCGCGCCATGAGTTCGTCGTGGGGAACCACCGCCGTGACGAAGCCGAGTTCGTAACCCTCCGCCGCCGAGACGTGGCGGCCCGTGAGGATCATGCCGAGCGCCCGCTTCGGGCCGATGTGTCGGGGGAGACGGTTCAGGCCCCCGGCGAGCGCGGCGAGTCCGACCTTCGGTTCGGGAAGAGCGAACACGGCCTTGTCGGAGGCGACGATGATGTCGCAGGCGAGCGCGATCTCGAAGCCACCGCCCATCGCGACGCCGTTGACGGCGGCGACGACCGGCTTGACCATGTCCCATCGCGAGGTGAGTCCGCCGAAGCCCCGTGGCATCGGATCGCGCTTCCCGCCTTCGGCCTGGTAGCGAAGGTCGTTGCCGGCGCAGAATCCACGGCCCTCGCCGGTGATGACGGCCACCCACATGTCGTCGTCGGCTTCGAAGTCGTCGAAGACATGACCAAGTTCGATGTTGGCCGGCGGGTGCATTGCATTGAGGCGATCGGGACGGTTCAAGCGAACCGTCATCACGTGGTTCTTCTTTTCGACGATGCAGTACTGCGTGTCCATCTGCCGAGAGTACCCGCGGCGCGGTCGGTCAGTTGAAGGTGAGTCCGGCCGCTTCGGCCTCGGCGGCGAGCTCGAGCCACGTCGTTTCCGCGGCGGCGAGCGCTTCGGTTGCCCGCCCAAGTTCTTCGCTGAGCGTGGCGAGGAGTTGATGGTCGGAAGCCGCTGCGGCGAGCGCACCAGTCAGGCGTTGCTGGTCGGCGATCGCCTTGTTCATGGTTCGTTCCGCTTCGCCGAGTTGACGACGCAGCGTGCTGGGGCTCACCTTTGGTTTCGTTGTCGGCTTGGGCGTCGACTTTGTCGCGTGGGATTGCGGTGATGTTTGCTGAGGTGGCGATGACGTGGCGCCGGCCGCGGCGCGTTCGCGCAGCCATCCACCGACACCACCGCGCACCTGTCGCACGGATCCGTCGCCGTCGAGGGCAAGTATCTCGTCGACCGTGACGTCGAGGAACGTGCGGTCGTGGCTGACGACCACGACGATTCCCGGCCATGTTTCGAGGTGGTCCTCGAGCGCGCGAAGCGTGTCGAGGTCGAGGTCGTTGGTTGGCTCATCGAGCAGCAGAACGTTGGGCTGTTCGACGAGTGTGAGGAGCAACTGCAGACGCCGGCGCTCTCCGCCCGAGAGCGTTCCGATCGGCGCGAACTGTGCGTCGCCGTCGAACCAAAAACTACGCATCAAGTTGAGGTCTTCGATCGACGGGTCTCCCTTGTCGCCGATGACCGCCTCGCGAACGCGTTGACTTGCGTCGAGGTTGCGACCGAGCTGGTCGTAGTAGCCGATCTTCACCGTCGAGCCCCGTGTCACGGTGCCTGCCGCGGGTTCGAGGCGTCCGGCGACGAGGTCGAGAAGGGTGCTCTTTCCCGCGCCGTTGGCGCCGACGATGCCGATGCGGTCACCGGGTTCGAGGTTCAGGGAGCACGAGGCGACGGTGGGTCGTGCGGCCCCCGGCCAGGCGAACGACACATCGGTGAGTTCGACGCCCTTCGAACCGAGTCGTGTGGTGCCGAGGTCGAGACCGATGTCGCCCTGGCGCGCCGGGCCGTCGGCTCGCTGTGCGATGAGGCTCTTCGCCGCATCGACGCGTGCCTTTGGCTTGGTCGACCGGGCGGGCGCACCGCGGCGCAACCAGGCAAGTTCTCGTCGGGCCGCGTTTCGCCGCACTTGTTCGGCGGTTGCCGCCTGTTCTTCGCGTTCGATGCGCGCGGCAAGGTACGCGGCGTAACCCGACCCGGCGTTCTCTCCGCGCGGCTCGTGAAGATACGCACGACCCCGGTCGATTTCGAGCACCTTGGTGGTGACGCGGTCGAGGACGTGGCGGTCGTGGGTGACGAGGAGAAGGCCGCCCGTGAAGCCAGCGAGGGTGTCCTCGAGATACGTGATGGCATCGAGGTCGAGATGGTTCGTCGGCTCGTCGAGAACGAGGGCATCCCACTCGCGGCAGAGCAGCGATGCAAGCGCGACACGTTTCGTCTGTCCGCCGGACAACTGGTCGGTGCGTGCGTCGAGCATGTTCCCCATGCCGAGACGGAAGAGGGCGGCCTCGGCGCGCCACGTGTCGACTCCTGCGCTTGCTGCATCGCGCACGGATCCGACGGGCAACACCGGGTGTTGCGACAACACCCCGATGCGGGCGTTGCGTCCGGTGCGCACGTCGCCGGCATCGGGCGCGAGGTCCCCGGTGAGAATGCGCAGGAGCGTGCTCTTTCCACAACCGTTCAACCCGACGACGCCGATGCGGTCGCCCGTGGACACCGTGATCGATAGGTCGCGAAAGAGCGGCCGGTTCGGCCGCGAGGCGGCAAGTCGCTGAGCGTCGATGACGATCACAACGTCGAGGATATGAGTACACCCCACGCCTACGATCGGTTCGTGGGGTTTTTCGAGCGTCGTCGCCAACGAAAAGAACAAGAAGCCGCCCAACAGGCAGCAGCTCAGGCGCGTGCGACACAGGCCGACCGGCACACGCGTCTCGACACCATCGACACCATGATCGACGCCGTCGAGCGTTCCGCCCGCGGCGACCTCGACGGTCTCTTCGAGGGTGACGACGGTGGCGTGGTGTTGAAAGCCAACGAATTCGCCATCGCAAAGATCCAGGGTTCCGCACTTCTCGAAACCACGCGTGCGCCATCGACGTACCAGGGTGGGTACGGAGGAGTCTCCTTCCCGCTCTTCGGCGGGATTCGTCTGAACACGGGCGGTGTTCGCGGAAAGCGCATCCCGGGTAAGGAATCACTCGCCTACATCGAAGACGGCACCACGGTCATCACCAACGTTCGCGCCGTGTTTCTTGGGGCGAACAACACCGTCGAGTGGCCGTTCGCGCGGGTCATTGCCTGCGAACACAATGAAATGGGATACACCACCTTCGGTGTCACCGGCCGCAAGAAGAACTCGGGGTTCGGCTACGGCGCAGAGGTTGCCGACGAAGTGCAGTTCCGCATCGAGTGGGGCATCGCGCTCTGCAACGGCACCACCGAACGCTTGCTCACGCAATTGCGCGCTGAGCGTCGACATCTCGACGACACTCCGGACAGCCTTCCGCCCCCGACGGTCTAGGTCGTCAGGGGCTTCGCCAACCTGACGGTCGGCAGCTTGGCCGGGTCGGCCAGTCCCTTCATCGCGACGTCGAAGTCGGGAAGACCGAACACACCGCCCTCGTCGGTGACCATGATGAAGCGGTCGAACTTGGCGAGGAACGTGCGGTCGTGGCTGACGGCGATGACGGTTCCCTCGAAACCGTCGAGCGCGGTCTCGAGCGCTTCGGACGACTCGATGTCGAGGTTGTCGGTGGGCTCGTCGAGCAGCAAGACGTTGTGCCCGTCAAGCTCGAGCGTGAGGATCTCCAGCCGGGCCTTCTGGCCACCGGACAGAGTCTGGAATTCCTGCCGTGCCTGGTTGCGCAACCCGTAACGCGCGAGGGCGCGCATCGAGCGTTCCTCGTCGATGAGTTTGTCGCGCACGATGTCAATGCACGTCCTGCCCGCGAACTCGGGGCGATCGTTCACCTGTGTGAACATGCCGACCGAAGTTCGGGGCCCGAACGTGATGCTGCCCGCGAGTCCCGTCGAGTTGCCGTTCAGCGCATTGAGAAGGTGTGTCTTGCCGGTTCCGTTCGGGCCGATCAGGCCGACGCGCTCACCGAAATGCACTTCGTCCGAGAACGGAAGGAACAGCTCGTCGACGGCGACCTCTTCGAGTTTGACCACTCTGCGCGCCGAGTCGCTGCCGCGGAAGCGCACGTGAATCTGCTGGTCGGGGACCGGCGGTGGGGGAGGTCCGGCCGCGACGAACTTTTCCCAGCGGGTTTCCGCCGCGTTCGCC
>JAGWWV010000083.1 GCA_018970175.1 Acidobacteriota bacterium | reverse complement strand
CTGTCGACCACCGCAAACAGCCCGGCCGCGTCATCCGCCCGCGCGGCACGCAGGGTCACCTCACCGCGGGTCAGGCGAAGATCATCGATCTCGATCCACCGCGCTCTCGGCCACGCCACGTCGTTCGGTCGGGAATCGTGGGCCACGGCTTCACACTAAGAGCGCCCCCATCCGCCACCCCACCGCCATTGCCTCATCATCACGGCAGCCCAGCCAAGTTTTCTTGGGACTGGTGTTGGTGACTCATGATGTCGTGATATCATGACGCCATGGCAAAGCAGACCACAGTCAGGCTTCCCGAGGACTTGGCAGACCAGGTCGAAGCCGTGGCTCGGGCCCAGGGAATCAGCGTCAATCAGCTCATCATTGGTGCACTTCATGTCGAGATCGATCGCATGAAGAACGACACCGAATTTCGGTCTCGCGTGAAGAGGCTCGTCGAACGAGATCAAAGAATCCTTGATCGTCTCGCTGAGTGAGATACCTCACGCTCGCCGAAGCGTTCATCATTGCCGAAGACGTCACCGGCATTGATGCGCATACCCTCGTCTCCGTATCGCGTAGCGATCTCCTCGATTCCGCGCTCCACGCGCCGCAAGCCGGCTTCGGAGCCACGGACTTCTATCCAGATGTCTTGTCGAAAGCAGCGATTCTCTGCCATCGCATCGCTATGAATCACCCACTTCCTGATGGCAACAAGCGTCTCGCGTGGGTCTGCCTCGTCGTGTTTCTCGAACTCAATGGTTTGATTCTCCACGTCCCCGACGACGATGCAGTCGCACTCATGTTGTCGGTCGCAGCCGGTGAGACAGACGAAAAGGTTCTCAGACAGTGGTTGGAGATTCGAGTCCTCGACGAGCCTTTGCAGTCCTAGCTCCCGCGCCAGGCGTGATCCCCTCAGAGGGTGTAGCGGTACACGTTCGTCTCGCGCGCGACGAAACCCATTCTCTGGTAGAGACGGTTCGCGGCCTCCCGCGAGGGGCGCGATGTCAGTTCGACGGTGATGGCCCCGTGTGCCTTGGCATGGTCGAGTGCGGCGCGGTTCAACGCCTCGCCGACACCGTGGCCGCGTGCCGAATCGTCGACAACGACGTCTTCGATCCAGGCCCGCACACCGGTGGGAATCCGGAACATGGCGAGGGTCAGTGAGCCGACGATGCGACCCTCGACACGGGCAACGAACATGGTGCTGGCTTCCGAACCAATCAATTCAGCCAGTTCGGCTTTGGTGGGTGGCGGGTTCGACTTGGACAACTGCGGGATGAGCGCGGCCATCGCGGTCACCAATTCGTCGCTCGCCTCGCCGGCAATCTCGATCTTCGCGGTCATGGCCCCATTCTTGTCCGTCGAACCCGTCGATCGGGCATAGAGTCGCCTCATGATCCTGAACAGTCTCCGTGTGCCCGCCGCCGAGTTCTCGGCCGTCACCGGATGGGACGCGAAGCCCGAGGGCATGTGTCGCGGCGAAGTCTGTGTTCCGGCACCGGGGGCTCTCGACAACGGGCAGGTCAACGTCGAAGTTGCAGCCGCGCGTCTCGGCATGCCGGTCGTCCACGATTCCGATCACGGAGTGTGGTCACTCGGCGCCGCAACCGCGACGGGCCGCACTCTGGCCACTGCGGTCGCGCGCTTTCCTTCGACACTCATCGACGCAATGGGACGCGGATTCGACTTCGCCTCACTGCGCGGGAGGCGCATCATCATGATCGCGTGGGCCAGTTGGTGAGGCTGCAGAACGGCCCTGCCCGGGTGGCAGGCACTGCACACTGAAATCGAACCGCTGGGCGGCACGGTTGTCTCCGTTGCCCTCGACATCAACCCGGCGCACGCCAAACCGTGGATCGACGCCGCGTCGCCGACCCATCCGTCGCTCATCGACACGACGCACTGCACGAACGATCTCTTCGGATTCATCAACGTGCCGATGGCGGTGTGGATCGACGAGAACGGAATGATCGTGCGTCCGGCGGAACAAGCGTCGATCGAACGCAGCCCCGCACGCGACATGGAAATCCCCGAGGGAATTCCCGATCGCTT
The DNA here is from genome assembly GCA_018970175.1 of Acidobacteriota bacterium. Classification (GTDB taxonomy): domain Bacteria; phylum Actinomycetota; class Acidimicrobiia; order Acidimicrobiales; family Ilumatobacteraceae; genus F1-20-MAGs119. Next base: position 2,904 of record JAGWWV010000083.1, on the reverse strand, counting down.
GAAGCTGATGATCGGCGAAGTGAAGAAGATCCCCGACGACTCGGCCGCATACCGGGCAGCGCTCCTCGACTGGGTGCGCAACGGAGCAGCCAGCGCATATGCGATGACGCCTGATGAAGTTGTCGCGGCGTCGCGCCCGACGTCGAACGACACCTCGCTCGCCGGCGCGTGTTTTGCGATGGGTGAACACCTCCATCGCACTGTCGGTCACGATGCGGCGGTTCCCTATTGGCGCCGTGCGCATGCACTCGACCCCGACAACTGGACCTACAAGCGCCAGGCGTGGACGCTCGTGACGACACCCGAGGGCGCCACCGAAAACGACCTGATGCAGGGCCCGAACGACGTCTACGAGGGCAACTGGCTCGACGACGTTCTCGCCGCCGGCGGAGGCGACAACTACTACGTCCGAGCCAATCTGGAGCGTCCGAAATAGCCAAAATGGCTGGATAGCGTTAGGTCGTCATGGGCGGCACCGAGCACATCCGTTGGATTTCAGAACCCAACCTTGTCAAGCCCACCGTCGTCGCCGCGTTCACAGGATGGAACGACGCAGCTGATGCCGCATCGTCCGCGCTGCAGAACCTGGTTCAGGGTTGGGGTGCAACCGCGTTGGCCGAAATTGACCCGGAACTCTTCACCGACTTCGCCACCATCCGCCCACACGTGAAGTTGAGCGACGGCCGCGTTCGTCGCATCGTCTGGCCGACGATCGGTTTGTGGCACGCACGGTCGGCCGGCACCGACGTCATTCTCGTGCTCGGTCCCGAGCCGAGCCTGCGTTGGCGGCTCTTCAGCGACCAGCTGCTCGGCGTGTTCGAAAAATACGACGCAAAGATGTTCCTCACGCTCGGTGCACTGCTCGCCGACGTGCCGCACTCGCGACCGGTTCAACTCATCGGCACGGCCACCGACGAATCATTGGTCAACCGCTACAGCCTGCAGCGCTCGCGCTACGAAGGACCCACCGGCATCGTCGGAGTGTTGCACGATGCGTGCGGCAAGGCATCCGTTCCGTCGGCATCGTTGTGGGCCGCGGTACCCGCGTACGCCGGGCAAATCAGTTCTCCGAAAGCCGCCGTTGCGCTCATGCAGCGGGCCTGCGACATCGTGGGTACTCCGGCACCCGTCGGTCACATGATGGATTCGGTCGCCGCCTACGAGTCTCAGCTCGACTCGATGATCGAGGATGACGACGACCTGCAGGCCTACGTCGGACGACTCGAGACAATGTCCGACTCGGGCATGTCCATCGACGACGATGACGACTTCGACATCGACGAAGAAGACGACACGCAGTTGCAGTTCGACTTCGCCACCGACACGGGCGACGACGCCGCCGATCTTGGCGACGCCGAAACTCTGATGGAGGAAGTCGAACAATTCCTCCGCGACCAAGACGGTCGTTAGGCCGCGCCGTCTCCCCCGCGCCAAATCGGTGCGCGTGGCTCGTCGAACGTTGCGGTGTGTGCTCCGCCATCGAGGGCGTTGAACGCCATCGGCCCCCACCACTGCGCACCCGCGGTGGGATGCGGTAACTGATCGCGCGAGAACCAACCGACGCCCGAGGTCTCGAGAGGATGACCGCGCAATTCGCCACCCGTTGCGCGGCAATGGAACAACAGCATGTACATGCCGAATCGGGAGAAGCCCATACGCATGCCATCGACGACACCGAGAAGTCGCACCGCTTCGCACTCGATACCGGTCTCTTCGTGCACTTCCTTCAGTGCCACTTCGGCCGGCGAATAGCCGACGTCGGCCCAACCCGTGGGATACAGCCAAATCCCGCTGTCCTTGCGCTGCACGAGGAGAATCTCGTTCGCCTCGTTCCCCACGATCGCGCCGATGGCGACCTTCGGGGTGACGTAGCCCGGCACACCTTCACCGATGCTCTCCATCCATTCCTGGACGAAGTGGTCCTGTTCCCGACGCACATCAAGGGCGTCGTCGGCAGCAGCCTTGATGTCGGCGGCGACATGGAGCACTTCTTCGTATCGCTCGCGCTCGTACAGGTTCTGGGTGAATCCGATGCCCGTGCGCGCAATTGCGGCGAGTGCCTCGCTCCAGCGCAGAAGATCGCGCGTGAAGTCCTGCGGTCCGAGTTCGCTCACGCCCCGAGGTTAGTTCGCGATTCGCCTACTTCGATACGGCGAAGAGCAGAGCCTTTTCCACCTCGCCACGGTGGACCGCGTCGGTGAGCTTCTTGCCCGTCGACGTGCGCACGTAGAACGTGTCGACGACTTCGTTGCCGAGGGTCTGCACCCGTGCATGGCGGATGTCGAGGCCCATGTCGGCGATTGTCTTCGCGATGTTGTGCAAGAGACCGACCTTGTCGGGTGCGCGCACTTCCAGCAGGGTGCTGTTCGACGACGCGGTGTCGTCGAATCGAACGCTCGGTGGTGCGGGCGGTATTGCGGTCTTTGCGCGGGGCGTGCCGTATTCCCGCGCGCGTTCGACGAGACGCGCCTCGAGTGCGAGTTCGTTGCGCAGAGCGCGTTCGACGCTGTCGACCACGCGTCCCCATTCGATCGAGTGCGTCGCAGGGGGCTGCACACGAAATTCCGATGCCGCCATTCCCTGCTCGTCGGAGTGTGCTTCGGCTCCGAGAACATCGAGGCCGTGCAACGCCATCACGCCGGCGACCTTGCTGAAGGTGCCCGGCCTGTCGGGGGTGACGACGATGATCGAGTTCTCGGTGGTGCAGGCAGCGAACCGTCCTTCGGCCATCATCTCGAGCACTTCGGCATCTGGGAACAACTTCCAGGTGACGTCGTGCACGTCGCCGCCACCAAGGACGTGGTGCACACGTTCGGTGAGTTCGTACACGAGGCCGGCCTTCCAGTCGCTCCATGCCGACACCCCGGTTGCCTTCGAATCGGCTTCCGTGAGCGCGCGGAGCAG
>JAGWWV010000082.1 GCA_018970175.1 Acidobacteriota bacterium | reverse complement strand
ACGGCGTGCACGTCGAGGTCGACTGGGACGAGGCGTGGCGCGAGGTCGAACGAGGTCTCGGTTCGGTCATCGACAAATACGGACGCAATGCGGTGGCGACGTACATGGGCAACCCGTCGGCGCACAACCTCGGGTCGATGACGTTTGGTCGGGTTGCGTTGCAGGGGATCGGTACGCGTCAGCGCTACAGCGCGTCGAGCGTCGACCAGGCACCGAAGCAGCTTGCCGGCGGTCTCATGTTCGGAACCGTGCAGTCCGTTCCGATTCCCGACATCGACAACACGCACTACCTGCTGATGCTCGGCGCAAACCCGTACGCATCGAATGGCAGCCTGTGCACGGCGCCCGACTTTCCCGGTCGTCTCGAGGCGATCCTCGACCGAGGTGGCAAGGTCGTCGTGGTCGACCCTCGGCGCAGTGAAACTGCACAAAAAGCATCGGAATGGTTGCCGATCATTCCGAACGGCGACGGGCTCTTTCTCGCGGCAATCGCCCACGTCTTGTTCGCCGACGGGCTTGTTTCGATCGGAGATCATGTTGCACCGCATCTCAACGGTCTCGACGAGGTCCGCAATGCAGTGTCGCGCTTTTCCCCCGAAGCGGTCGAGCGCGCCTGTGGTATCGATGCAAAGACGATCCGCCGCATCGCCCACGAACTCGCCGACGCGCCGTCGGCGACGGTGTACGGACGAATCGGCACGACGACCACGGCGTTCGGTGCAACGACGTCGTGGTTGGTCGACGTCGTGAACACACTCACGGGAAACCTCGACAGCGAAGGCGGTTCGCTCTTCACGTTGCCCGCTGCGGGCGGTGCCACGACGAAGGGCCAACCGGGTCGCGGCAAGGGTTTCCAGTACGGCAAGAGCACCTCGCGCGTGAAGGGTCTGCCCGAGCTGATGGGAGAGTTCCCTGTTGCGGTTCTCGCCGACGAGATCCTCACCGAAGGTGAAGGCCAGGTCCGTGCGATGGTGACACTCGCGGGTAATCCGGTCCTGTCGAACCCGAACAGCGGCAAGCTCGACAAGGCCTTGGCGTCGCTCGAATTCATGGTGAGCGTCGACATCTATCTGAACGAAACGACGCGTCATGCCGATGTCATCCTTCCGCCGCCGTCACATCTGCAGCGCGACCATTACGACGTGTTCTTGCTTGCTTTCGCCATTCGCAATGTCGCCAACTACAGCCCCGCTGTCTTGCCACTCGACGAGGGTCAACCCGACGAGTGGGAGATTCTCGCGAAGCTCGGGATGATTGCGCAGGGCGCCGGCGCCGATGCCGACCCGGCCGTCGCCGATGATCTCGCGATTGCGGGACTCGTTGGTTCTGCCGTGCGCGATTCGTCGTCGAACGTGTGTGGTCGCGATGCCGATGAACTTGTCGCCGAGTTGTCGAAGTCGGGTCGGCGTGGGCCCGCGCGTATGGTCGACTTCATGTTGCGTACAGGCCCGTACGGCGATGCATTCGGGGCGGCTCCCGACGGCCTGTCGCTCGACACACTGCTCGCGAATCCGCACGGTGTCGACCTTGGTGCGCTTCGTCCACGGATCCCCGAGGTCATCCGCACCGCGTCGGGCAAGATCGAACTCGCTCCACCACAACTGATCGCCGACGTTGATCGTCTGTGGCAGCACGCTTCGCAGGTCGACGAGAATCAATTGATGCTCGTCGGACGTCGCCACATCCGTTCGAACAATTCATGGATGCACAACATCTCGGTGTTGGTGAAGGGCAAGCCGCGGTGCACGCTGCAGATGAATCCGAGTGACGCCGTCGAGCGCGGAATCTCCGCGGGCCAGTCGGTTCGCGTGAAGAGTCGCGTCGGTGAAGTGCTGGCGCCCGTCGAGATCACCGACGACATCCGCCCCGGGGTGGTTTCGTTGCCCCACGGGTGGGGGCACTCGGTGGCGGGCACCAGGCTTTCGGTTGCGGGCGAGTACGCCGGCGTGAACTCGAACCTCTTGTCCGACGAGGATCTCTTCGACCCCGTCTCGGGTACCAGCGTCTTGAACGGCATACCCGTCGCCGTCTCGGCCGGCTAGCGGTCCCTCGGCCGTGGTTGTCCACGGTCGTCCACAGGGCAATCCCCTGAAAAAAGGGGAAATTCACATGGTTGTCCACTTCCTCCGCACAGGGGTTCGTCCGTATCGTGCGGGTGAGAAGGTGCCGGCGACGTGACCTTCGACAATCGTTGACAAAAGGTAAGCACAGTGCTGTAATTACACAACCAGTTGTGGAAGACACCGCAATGGGGGGCGGAGAGCCACAACATCTTGTGGATCCTGCGTCTCTGGGCTTCGGTCCAGGGCGGAGGATTCTTTCAAGACCTCGTCGTGGCCCAACGCGCTCCCAATGTCGTGAGTGCGAGTGACCGCGGTCACAAGAACTCACTTGTGTCGTTCGCGACACGAAGTTCTCGCAAGTCGCACACCATGTACACCAAGCAAAGCACGCCAGAAAAACAAGACCTCGAAGAAAGTCTCTTGAAGAAAGACAAGGAAGGAACGACATGTCTCTCGCACCGGATCGGTTGTCCATCGGGATTCGCCGCCATTTCACAAACCCTGGTGTTCATCCGTACGACACCGTCGTTTGGGAACGCCGCGATGCCCGTATCTCGAACTGGAAGGACGGATCCGTTGCCTTCGAGCAGCGCGACGTCGAGATTCCGGCCTCGTGGTCGCTCAACGCAACCAACATCGTTGCCCAGAAGTACTTCCGCGGCACGCTCGGCACACCCGAGCGTGAAACGTCGCTGCGCCAGGTCATCGACCGCGTCGCCGACACCATCACCGACTGGGGTATCGAGGGTGGCTACTTCGTCGACGCCGACGAGGCCGAGGCGTTCCGTAACGAACTCAAGTTCATCCTCGTCACCCAGCGCGCGGCGTTCAACAGCCCGGTGTGGTTCAACATCGGCGTGAAGGGCGTTCCGCAGCAGGCGAGCGCATGCTTCATCCTCGCGGTCGAAGACACGATGGCCGGCATCCTCAACTGGTACCGCGAAGAGGGAACGATCTTCAAGGGCGGTTCGGGTTCGGGCATCAACCTGTCGAACATTCGCTCCAGCTACGAACACCTGCAGGGCGGTGGCACCGCCTCGGGTCCCGTGTCGTTCATGCGTGGTGCCGACGCAAGCGCGGGCACCATCAAGTCGGGTGGCAAGACACGTCGCGCAGCCAAGATGGTCATCTTGAACGTCGACCACCCCGACGTCGAAGAGTTCATCTGGTGCAAGGCCAAGGAAGAGCGCAAGGCTCGCGTGTTGCGCGATGCCGGCTTCGACATGGACCTCGACGGAGTCGACTCGTTCTCCATTCAGTACCAGAACGCGAACAACTCGGTTCGCGTGACCGATGACTTCATGAACGCGGTCATCGAAGACCGCGACTGGAACATGAAGGCCGTCACCGACGGTTCAGCGGTCAAGACCGTTCGCGCCCGCGATCTGTGGCGTGAAATCGCCACCGCGGCGTGGGAATGTGCCGACCCCGGTCTGCAGTTCGACACCACCATCAACAAGTGGCACACGGCGCACGCGACCGGTCGTATCAACGGCTCGAACCCGTGCTCGGAGTACATGCACATCGACAACTCGGCCTGCAACCTGGCCTCGCTCAACTTGCTCAAGTACCTCGACGAAAACGACAACTTCGACGTCGAGGCGTTCAAGCACTCGGTCGAGGTCGTCTTCACCGCCCAGGAAATCCTGGTTGGTCGCGCCGATTACCCGACCGAGAAGATCGGCGAGAACAGCCGTCTCTTCCGCCAGCTGGGCATCGGCTACGCAAACCTCGGTGCGCTTCTCATGGCGCTCGGCATGCCGTACGACAGCAAGGAAGGCCGTTCATGGGCCGCGGCCATCACGTCGCTCATGACCGGTCACTCGTACGCCACGTCGGCTCGTACCGCCAGCCGTATGGGACCGTTCGCCGGTTTTGCCGAGAACGAGAAGTACATGCTCAACGTGCTGCGCATGCACCGCGACGCGTCGTACGAAATCGAGAATCCCGATGTCGTCCAGGCCGACCTTCTCCAGGCCGGCCGCGAAGCGTGGGAGTCCGCGGTGCGTGACGGCGAAGAGTACGGCGTGCGCAACAGCCAGGCCAGCGTTCTCGCGCCGACGGGCACCATCGGTCTCATGATGGACTGCGACACCACCGGTATCGAGCCCGATCTCGGTCTCGTCAAGATCAAGAAGTTGGTCGGCGGCGGAACGATGTCGATCGTCAACCAGACGATCCCGCGTGCACTGCGTCGCCTCGGTTACACCCCACAGCAGATCGACGACGTCATCGCCTACATCGACACGAACAAGAGCATCATCGGTGCGCCGGCGCTCAAGCCCGAGCACCTGCCCGTGTTCGCTTGTTCGATGGGTGACAACACGATTCATTACGAGGGTCACGTCCGCATGATGGGTGCGGTGCAGCCATTCCTGTCGGGTGCAATCTCGAAGACCGTCAACATGCCGGAAGAGGCGACGATCGAAGAGATCGAAAAGCTCCACGAACTGTCGTGGCGCCTCGGCCTGAAGGCAGTCGCCATCTACCGCGACAACTGCAAGGTTGCCCAGCCACTCTCGACCGCCAAGAAGGACGACGACAAGGCCGACGCTCCCACCGCCGCCGCCGAAGTGACGAACGTGGTCGAGAGGATCGTCGAGCGCGTCATCGCCCAGCCGGTTCGCCAGAAGTTGCCGCGTTCGCGTCGTGGTCGCACCTTCGAATTCCGTGTGGCCGACTGCAAGGGTTTCGCCACCATCGGTGAATACGAAGACGGCCGTCCCGGCGAGGTGTTCCTCACCGTGTCGAAGCAGGGTTCGACGCTCTCGGGCATCATGGATGCGTTCGCAAAGAGCATCAGCTACGGCCTGCAATACGGCGTGCCGCTGCGCGCATTCGTCGAGGCGTTCACCAACATGCGCTTCGAGCCCGCAGGCATGACCGACGATCCGGACATCCGCATCGCGTCGTCGATCATGGACTACCTCTTCCGTCGTCTCGCCCTCGAGTACCTCAACTACGACGAGCGTGCCGAGCTCGGCATCTTCAGCCGCGACGAGCGTCTCCAGCCCACGTTGCCCGGCGTCGAGGAGACGATCGTGGAGACCAGCACGGGTTCCGAGGT
>JAGWWV010000026.1 GCA_018970175.1 Acidobacteriota bacterium | reverse complement strand
TCCATGAAGGTTGACGGTGGCGTAGCGCTCGATCTCGCAAAGTCGGCGGAATCGGCAAAGGAAGCAGAAGCAGCCGGTTCCAGCGGTGCATGGACCGCGGAGACGAACCACGACCCGTTCTTTCCCCTTCTGCTCGCTGCCGAACACACGCAGCGCATGGAACTCGGAACGTCGATTGCCGTCGCGTTCGCGCGCAACCCGATGACGCTCGCCAACATCGGGTGGGACCTCCAGTCGTACTCGAAGGGTCGCTTCATTCTCGGCCTCGGCAGTCAGATCAAGCCGCACATCACCAAGCGATTCAGCATGGAATGGAGCCACCCCGCCGCACGCATGCGCGAGATGATCATGGCCATCCGTGCGATCTGGGACACGTGGGAGAACGGCACACCGCTCAACTTCCGCGGCGACTTTTACACCCATACGCTGATGACGCCGTTCTTCACTCCCGACCGCGCAGACCTGGCCGGTTTCGGGACCCCGAAGATCTTCCTCGCGGGTGTCGGCGAACTGATGACCGAGGTCGCGGGCGAGGTGTGCGACGGATTCATCTGCCACGGCTTCACCACCGAGAAGTACCTCCGTGAGGTCACTCTCCCCGCACTCGAGCGCGGCCGCGCAAAGGCCGGCAAGTCGATGGAAGGATTCGAAGTCGTCGGACCTTCGTTCATCGTCACCGGCAACAACGAGAACGAAATGAACCAGGCTGCGGCAGGCACCCGCCAGCAGATCGCCTTCTACGGATCGACGCCCGCGTACAAGGGCGTTCTCGACATCCATGGCTGGGGTGGATTGCAAGAAGAACTCAACTCACTCTCCAAGCAGGGTCAATGGGTCGAGATGGGCAACCTGATCAACGACGAGATTCTCAACACGTTCGCCGTCGTGGGATCACCCGAACAGGTCGCACCCGAACTGAAGCGCCGCTACGACGACGTCATCCAGCGCATCAGTTTCTACGCGCCATACAAGAGCGACCCCGAGCGCTGGCGCCGCGTCATCTCCGACCTGCAGAGCTGACTCAGGCCGCGTTCGTCCAGCAGGCGTGCGTGCCGCTGCAGATCCGCTCGGGTAGGCGCACCCTCGCAACCGGACCGGCGGCGATGTCACGCGCATCGAAAATCGCGCAGTCGCTGCGGTCGTTCAACACGTCGATGGTGAACGTGATGACGTAGCCGTCGTCTTCGCCGGTGGCACCGATGCGCGGGGCAAAAACAGCCTCGCTGCAGTGTTCACCCTCGGGGAGATGGAAGCGCGTCTCGCGGCCGGTGGAAGCGTCGTGGCGGATCAAACCTTCGAACATGAACCATCCCTCCGTCGGGATGACGCAGTAAGTGATGTCATGTCGGCGGCCGGCGACGGCACCGTTGATGACACCGAACTCGGTGATGGTGTCGCTGAGCGGGCCCTCTTTCACCGCACCCGTGCGCATGTTCAGCCGCCAGCGATAGGGCCGCGACTGCATCGCATAGAGGTCGAGGTACCGAAAGAGCCGCTCGTCGATCGTCGCATCGGGTGGAAGCGTGGGTGACGGGTCGTACTGGAAGTAGCCGTCGACCACCACTTCGTCGCCGTCTTCGTAGGCGTTGATCCAGTGCAGCACGTACGTTGCGTCGCAGTCGAACCACTTGACGTCGGACGACGAACCCCTGCGCGGAATCACCCCGAGACGCATCGGCATGTCGCGGTGGAATCGATTCGCATAGACGTCTCTCTTCAGGAGATCTTCGTCCCAGAAAAGCGGGCAGTCGTTCAGGATCGCGAAGTTCTCGGTGAAGCACATGTCGTGAGGCAGGCGCGGGCCCGGCAACGGCACGTCGACGTAGTGCACGAGGTCGCCCTGTGCCGACACGACCCCGTAGTGCATGTAGGGAGCGGACGTCGAGTAGTTGAAGAAGAGCAACTCCCCCGTCGCCTCGTCGACCTTCGTGTGGGCAGAGACACCTTCGGCGGGGAACGCACCGTTCCAGGATTCGGTTCCCATGTCGTCGAGCGTGCGCGGGTCGAGCCGGTACAAATCGCCGCATTGGTAGAAACTCGACAACGCGATACCCCGGTGCACGACGACATCGGTCGACGACGCATCTTTCATTCGAGTGCGCGCTCCCCAACCGTCACTGCGCAACGCTTTTTTCGGGGACTCGGCAAGACCCGCCCAGAGCGGGCCCCCGTGCTCGAGCTCGGCCGCGAGACCCTTCGTGCGCACGAACCGGTTGCGGTACGTCGCTTCGCCGTTACCGAAGGTGATCGAGTGGATCATCCCGTCGCCGTCGAAGGGGTGATAGCGCCCGACGCCTGGCACCAACGGATTCTCGGTGTTGCGCAGATACGTGCCGGCGAAGTCGTCGGGAATCTTGCCCTCGACGGCCATCGCAGTTGCCGTCCATTCCTTCGTCTGGGGACGCCATGCACCGGTGCGGTACGGGTGAACGTCGCCCTCGGGAAGAAGGCTGTTGAACTCGTTGTCGACTCTCGCTGCCATGGCCCCTCCGCCACGACACTACGCCGAATGGGCGGCGCTGTTTCTCAGTCGAATTTCGGTGCGGAACGCAGCGAGCGCTTCAACTCCGCCAAGCCCGAGGTCGTCGCCAGGGTCTCCACGGCATCCCACAACTTCAGCGCCTCGGCGCCGCGTGGCGCCTGCGAGATGACCGGCCCGAAGAAGCTGCCCTCGTTCGACTGGCCGGGCTTGAACGTGAGAATCGGCGTACCGACACCCTTGCCCGTGCGGGAGAACGCGAGGTCGGTCTCTTCACGAAGGATTGCATCGAAGTCTTCGTTGTCGGCGCCGTTCGCCCAATCGGGGTCGAGGCCCGCACGCGACAACACGTCGACGAGGTAGTACGTCGTGTTCTCGACGAATCCCTCACGCTGGCCGTTCTTGTGGAGCGCGGTCCCGACGGCGGTGTACAGACCGGCGACGGCCTCGTTCCCCGCCTTCTCGCGGGCATAGGCCGCGGCACGCAACACGCGGCTGCCGGCCGCATGCGCCTCACGCCAGGGTTCGCTGTCGGGCCCATAGCCAATTTCCTCGTTGATCATCCGCAACGAGATGAAGCGCCACGTGACGTCGTAACTGCGTTGCTTGGCGACTTCGTCGACCCAGCGCGAGGTGATCCACGCCCAGGGGCACACGGGATCGAAGAAGAACTCGAGATCAGTCACGTGCTACTTCCTTTTCCTCGAATGTTTCGATGAGGTCCCCGGGCTTCAGGTCCTGGAAGTCGGAGAGGCCGATACCGCACTCGAAGCCTTCACGCACCTCCCGGGCGTCGTCCTTGAAACGACGCAGCGAGCTGATTGATCCCTTCCAGATGATGACGCCGTCACGCAGGAATCGCACCTTCGTACCGCGCGTGACGACACCGCTGCGCACGTAGCAACCCGCGATGGCGCCGATCTTCGGCACGCGGAAGATTTCGCGGACCTCGGCTTCGCCGGTGACCACTTCCTCGAACTCGGGGGCGAGCATGCCCACCATCGCCCGCTCGATGTCCTCGAGCAGTTTGTAGATGATTTCGTAGGTTCGGATCTCGACCTTTTCGGCTTCCGCGAGATCACGGGCCTTGCGGTCGGGACGCACGTTGAATCCGATGAGCGTTGCGTTGGTCGCCGCAGCGAGCGTGATGTCGTTCTCGGTGATGGCACCGACACCACGGTGCACGAAGGCCGGCTTGACCTCGGGACGTTCGAGTTTGCGCAGACTCTCGGTGACTGCTTCGAGCGAGCCGTGGACGTCGGCCTTGATGATGAGGTTGAGCGTCGCGACCTCTCCGGCCTGGATCTGGCTGAAGATGTCTTCGAGGCGTACACCGCGCTGCACGCGGGCATCGCCACGCTGGTTGAGGGCGCGGTAACGCTGCTCGCGGGCTTCGCCCACCGTGCGTGCCGTCTTTTCGTCGGGCGCACCGCGGAACTCGTCACCGGCCGCGGGCACGGTCGAGAGACCGAGCACCTGGACGGGCGTCGACGGCCCGGCTTCTTTCACCTGTTCGCCGCGGTCGTTGATGAGCGCACGCACGCGACCCCACGCCGCACCGGCGACGATCGGATCCCCGACCTTCAGGTTGCCCTTGTCGACGAGCACGGTGGCGACGGGGCCCCGGCCAACGTCGAGATTCGCTTCAAGAACGACACCCTTGGCGCGACCCGAGGGATTCGCCGTCAGGTCTTCGAGTTCTGCGACCACGTTCAGCTGTTCGAGCAGGTCGTCGACTCCGAGGTTCTGCTGGGCGGACATCTCGACCACGATCGTGTCGCCGCCCCATGCCTCGGGCACGAGTTCGTGTTCAGCCAGCTGGGTGAGCACGCGCTGCGGATCGGCATTTTCCTTGTCGATCTTGTTGACCGCGACGACGATCGGAACATCGGCCGCGCGGGCGTGGTTGATCGCTTCGATCGTCTGGGGCATCACGCCGTCGTCGGCCGCGACGACGAGCACGACCACGTCGGTGACCTGGGCTCCGCGCGCACGCATCTTCGTGAATGCGGCGTGGCCGGGAGTATCTATGAACGTGATCTTCTTGCCGTCCTTGGTGACCTGGTACGCGCCGATGTGCTGGGTGATGCCACCCGCTTCACCGGCAACCACGTTCGCCGAACGAATCTTGTCGAGCAGTGTCGTCTTGCCGTGGTCGACGTGACCCATCACGGTGATGACGGGCGGACGCGACTCTTGTGCGTCCGGGTCGTCGTCGTCGGAGTCGTCGAACAGCGCCTGCAGTTCCATTTCCTGCTGCTGGCCTGGATCGACGAGAAGAATCTCGGCACCGACTTCGAGTGCGAAGACTTCCATCTGGTCGTCGGTGAGCGTCATGGTGGCGGTCACCATTTCGCCCTGCTGCAAGAGGAAGCGCACGACGTCGGCCGCGGTGCGATTCAACTTCGGAGCAAACTCCTGGGCAGACACACCACGTTCGATGATGACCGTGCCCTCGGGAACCGGAGCATCGCTCGCGGTGTACGAGGTCATGAGCTGCGGTTGCAGCTCTTCCATGTCGCGACGGCGACGGGCGCGCGACTTCTTGCGCGGCGCACGACGCTGGCCGTTCGGACGGTTGCCGCCCGGTCCACCGGGACGACCGGGACCGCCGGGACCGCCGGGACCACCGGCACCCGGACCACCGGGACCACCCGGACGCGGGCCGCCAAAGCCACCGGGGCGCGGGCCACCCATGGGCGGACGACCGGGACCACCCGTGCGCGGACCACCGGCACCGCCGGGTCCACCTGGGCGACCGGGACCGCCAGGACGCGGGCCACCGGGACCCCCGGGACGACCGGGACCACCCGTGCGGGGGCCGCCGGGACGTGCACCGGGGCCACCCGGTCGGGCGCCGGGCGCACCGGGACGCATGCCACCGGGCGGTGGCGGAATCGGACGACCGGATGCCGACAAAGGACGCGCCGAGGGGGGCGGGGGAATCGGACGACCGGATGCCGAAACGGGACCAGCGGGTCGTGCGGGCGGCGGGGCCGCAGGAGGTGTTGCACCGGGTGCAAGCGGGCGCGCGGGTGGCGCAGGTGACCGCGGCGCAGTCGTCGGAGGCATGCCGGCGGGTGTGGCTGGACGTGGTGCGGGCGTCGGCGTGGGACGACCACTCGAGATGAAACCGCTGCGACCCTGATCGCCCGCGGGCTCGGCCGGGGTGGCGGTCGGACTCGGCGCCGGTGTTTCCGCAGCGGCCGGAGCCGGTTCAACCACAGGAGCTTCTACGACGGGTTCGGGAACGACAACCGGCGCAACTTCGACGACGGGCGTTTCGCTGACTTCTGCGACGGGCTCGGCTGTTGCTTCCGGTGTCGCCTTCTTCGCGACGGCCTTCTTTGCAACCGCTTTCTTTGCCGCAGCCTTCTTCACCGGCTTGTCGGCATCGCCTTCGGCGTCGGCCGCCTTGACGGCAGCCTTCTTGGCGGGCACCTTTTTTGCCGCGGCCTTCTTCTCGGGCTTTGGCTCTTCGGGTTGTTCGTCACGAACGAGACCGTCTCGCTCGGCACGACGACGGACGCGGTCGGCCTGTGCCTCGATGATCGACGATGAATGGCTCTTCACGTCGATACCCATGACGAGGCAGAGGTCGACGGCCTCTTTGTTGGTGAGGCCGAGCTCTTTGGCGAGCTCGTGGACGCGCATGTTCTTTGGCAACTTGACTTCAGCCTTTCAGGACCGGTTCGTGGAGGTCGGTACGGGACAACGAGATGGATGCGCGCAGTGCGCGACGGAGATTGCCTCGGTCGAGTGCCGTGTCGATGCACGCGGATTCGCGGCACAGCCACGCCCCGCGACCGTTCGACGATTCACCGACCGCAAGACGACCATCGACGAGGACGTAGCGCACGAGGCTGCGTGCGTCGAAACGACGCCTGCAACCCACGCACGTGCGTGTCGGACGATGGCCGCGATTCACCACTACTCGGCGGCCTCCGCTGTCGCTGCACCGCCGCCGGCCCATTCCTTTTCGCTGATGACGGTTCCGTCCGCAGCGTGCCATTCCATTTCGCCCGTGGCATCGTTCGGAATCCACTGACCCTCGGCGTAGCCCGAGTCGCCCGCAGAGACCGGCACGGCTCCCGATGCCTCGGCGGCAGCCTGGGTTTCGCTCTTGATGTCGATGCGCAGGCCGGTGAGACGTGCGGCAAGACGGGCGTTCTGGCCCTCCTTGCCGATGGCGAGCGACAACTGGAAGTCGGGAACGATGACATCGGCCTGCGTACCGTCGGCGCTGATGCGCACCTCGGTCACCTTGGCCGGCGACAGCGCCTTGGCAACGAAGTCGGCGAGGTCTTCGCTGTAGGGGACGATGTCGATCTTCTCGCCGCGCAGTTCGTTCACGACCATGCGCACGCGGCCACCGCGCGCACCGACGCACGCACCGACCGGGTCGACGTTGTGGTCGTTCGACCACACCGCGATCTTCGTGCGGTGGCCGGGTTCGCGCGAACAGGCCTTGATCTCGACGACGCCGTCGGCGATTTCGGGAACCTCGAGCTCGAACAGTCGCTTGATGAGGCCGGGGTGCGTGCGGCTGACGACGATCTGCGGGCCCTTTGCGGTCTTGCGGACTTCGACGATGTACGCCTTCACGCGACCGCCCGGTTCGGGCTTCTCGTAGGGAACCTGCTCGGCCTGCGGCAGCAGCGCCTCGACCTTGCCCAGGTCGAGCAGGGTGTAGCGCTTGTCGATCTGCTGGATGATGCCGGTGACGATGTCGCCCTCGCGGTTCGCGTACTCCTCGAACTTGCGGTCGCGCTCGGCCTCGCGGATGCGCTGGCTCATGACCTGACGGAACGTGACGGCGGCGATGCGGCCGAGTTCGTCCTTCTTCGGCGTGTCATCACGCTCGTTGACCCAGTTGCCGTCGTCGTCGAGGTCGTAGGCGGTGAAGCGCATGTCGAGGTTGTCGGGGTTGATCTCGACGATCACTTCGTCGGCCGCACCCGGACGCTTCTTGTACGCAGTTGCCAGGGCCTCGACGAGAACCTGAAGGAGCGTGTCGACGGAGATTCCCTTTTCGTTCGCCAACATGCGAACGGCTTCGGCCATGTCGAGGTTGCTCATGATGCACTTGCCTCCGTGTGTGTCGGTTGGTTCGTTGCGGTCTTTTTCGGCGCCTTCTTGGCGGCCTTTTTCGATGCGGGGCTCTTGCCCGGCTTTTCTGCACCGCCCCATTCGAAAACGGTGCGGGCGCGCTCGATGTCGGAAATTGCGACGTCGACGTCGACGAGCGAGTCGCCGTCGCGGACGGTGATCGATGTGGCGGTTGCTGTGACGAGTTGGCCCTGGATGCGACGGCTGCCGTTGACGGGTGCGTGCAGGCGAACGTTGACCGTCTTGCCGACTTCGCGAGCGAAGTGCTCGGGCCGGCGCATCGTGCGCTCGAGGCCCGGGCTCGTGACTTCGAGGGTGTAGCGACCCGGAACCGGGTCGGAGTGATCGAGTTCGCGGCCCAACTGGCGCGTGACGAGCGACAGGTCGTCGAGGCTGACACCTGCGGGCTGGCCGGGAGGGGTGTCGAGAACCACGCGGAGGGTGCCTCCGCTGTAGTCGATGTCGTAGATCTGAAGGCCGAGCGCCTCGGCCATCGGCGCCACGAGTCCGGCGACTTTGTTGGCCACGGCGGAGCCGAAATCGTTGGCCACGGCGGAGCCGAAGTCATGAGATTTGTCGTCGTTTGCCATCTGCTCCACCTCCTTTGCAACCGTTGCCGTCACGTGTGTCCTGCCTGTTTTCCGCCCGCCAACCCCACGGATGAGCCGCCCGAACAAAAAAGGCGTGGGGGTGAGCCCACGCCTTTTCGTCAAGCAACATCGCCATGAGATCGAAAGGTCGGCTGTGATTGTACCCCGCCGGGCCACCGTTTGCTCAGGGCCCCGTCGGGCCCGCCAGTTACCCTTGCCACCTATGTTGCGTCTGTCCCAGTTGTTTCTGCGCACCCTCCGCGACGACCCGGCCGACGCCGAAGTTCCGAGCCACAAGTTGTTGGTGCGGGCGGGCTACATCCGCCGTGCCGCGCCGGGTGGCTACACCTGGCTTCCCCTCGGATGGGAGGTGCATCGCAACATCGAGCGTGTCGTGCGCGAGGAGATGAACGGAATCGGAGCTCAGGAAGTGCACTTCCCAGCGCTATTGCCCAGGGAGCCGTACGAAGCGACGAATCGTTGGGACGACTACGGCGACACGCTCTTTCGTTTGAAGGATCGTCGCGGTGCCGACTTCCTACTCGGCCCGACCCACGAAGAGATGTTCACGCTGCTCGTTCGCGATCTGTACAGCAGCTACAAGGATCTTCCCGTTTCGCTCTACCAAATCCAGACGAAGTATCGCGACGAGGCGCGCCCGCGTGCGGGTCTGTTGCGTGGACGCGAGTTCACGATGAAAGATTCGTACAGCTTCGACCTCGACGACGACGGACTGGCGACCAGTTACCTCGCCCACCGCAACGCCTACATCCGCATCTTCGACAGACTCGGTATTCCCTACGTCGTCGTCTCGGCGATGTCGGGCGCGATGGGCGGGTCGAAGTCGGAAGAGTTTCTGGCCGAATGTGAAGTCGGCGAGGACACCTTCGTTCGATGCGGTTCGTGCAACTACGCCGCAAACACCGAAGCGGTGCGCGTGCGCGTCGCGCCGTCGACCCACGACAACATTCCCGCGGCACACGTGGTCGACACGCCGAGCACCCCCACCATCGACACGCTCGTCGACTGCCTGAAGTCGCTCGGCGTCACCGCGCCGCACGGTGGCGAATGGACCGGCGCCGACACGTTGAAGAACGTCGTCGTCATGGTGAAGAACCCCGACGGTTCGCGCACCCCCCTCGCAGTCGGCGTGCCGGGCGACCGGGAAGTCGACATGAAGCGCCTCGAGGCCCAGCTCTCCCCCGCCGAGGTCGAGCCGTTCGGGGAAGCAGATTTTGCGGCATTCCCGGCATTGGTGAAGGGCTACATCGGGCCCGACGTCCTCGGTGCCGAGAAGGCCGCGGGAGTTCGTTACCTCCTCGACACGCGCATCACAGACGGCTCGGCGTGGGTGACCGGTGCCAACGTCTCGGGCAAACACGTGGTCAACCTGGTGTTCGGCCGGGACTTCACCTCCGACGGAACCATCGAGGCAGCCGAGGTACGCGCCGGCGACTCGTGCCCCGAATGCGGAGCACCGATGCGCATCGACCGCGGCATCGAGATCGGTCACGTCTTCCAGTTGGGCCGCAAGTACGCCGAGGCGCTCGACTTGAAGGTGCTCGACAAGAACGGCAAACAGCAGGTCGTCACCATGGGTTCGTACGGCATCGGCGTATCACGAGCGGTCGCCGTCGTGGCGGAAACCTCGCACGACGAACTGGGTCTGTGTTGGCCGCGAGAAATCGCCCCTGCAGACGTGCACGTGGTGTCGACCGGAAAGGGCAACGACGAGATCACCTCGTTCAGCGACCACGTAGCGTTGTCGCTCGAACAGCGCGGCCTCAAGGTTTTGTTCGACGATCGCATCGGCGTCTCCCCCGGCGTCAAGTTCAAGGACGCCGAACTGCTCGGCATGCCGACCATCGTCATCGTCGGCAAGGGCCTTGCCGAGGGCAAGGTCGAGGTCCGTGACCGAAAGTCGGGCGAGCGCACCGACGTCGATGCCGCATCGGTTATCGACCACATCGTCGACGTGTGCCGGGCTCTGTGAACTGATGCGCATCCGCCCCACTCTCAAGAACTACGACTGGGGCGACACGTCAACCATTCCCGCACTGCTCGGCATACCCGACACCGGTCGGCCCGTCGCCGAGGCGTGGTTCGGCACGCACCCCGCGGGTGAAGCGACGCTCGACGACGGGCGCCCGTTGTCGGCCCTCGTTGGTCGACTCCCCTTCATGGTCAAGTTCATCGCCGCCGGCTCCCCGCTCTCGCTGCAGGTACACCCGTCGCTCGAGCAAGCCCGCGAAGGTTTCGCGAGAGAGAACGCCGCCGGTCTCGCAGTTGACGACCCGCGACGCAACTACCGCGACGATTCCGGCAAACCCGAACTGCTCGTCGCGCTCACACCGTTCAGCGCGCTGTGCGGTTTCCACGATCCGTCATCGACGGCTGGATGGTTTCGCGCCCTCGGATGGAACGGCCTCGCCGATGCGCTCGACACCCTCGGAATCGAGGGCTTCGCGCGTGAAGCGCTCAGCGGTGACACACTCGTCGTTCCCGCACAACTTCCGGCCTGGGCCGCCCGACTGCGCGCCGCCCATCCCGACGACCCGGCAATCCTCGTCGCGTTGCTGATGCACTGGGTCGAACTCGCCCCCGGCGAATGCCTCGCGCTCGAGGCGGGTGTGCTGCACGCATACCTCTCGGGTGCGGCGGTTGAGGTGATGAACGGCAGCGACAACGTCGTGCGTGCCGGCTTCACCACCAAACACCGCGACCGCGAGGAACTGATGTGCATCACATCGTTCGAGCCAAGTGTTTCGCCGGTAAAACGGTCCGACAACGGTGTGTACCCCTCCACCGGGTCGTACCGTCTCGTCGCCCACGCGGAGGGTTCCACCATTCGGGCGGAACACACCTCGATCGTCGTCACCACGAGTGGCGAGTCGCACGTGTTGATGGCGGGCGAATCGTTGCGCGTCGAAGCCGGAACGGCGTTCGTCGCTACAGCCGGCACGCCGCGCTGATCGCAAGGTCGAGCAACCGCTCGCGGGCGGACGTCTGGCTGTCCCAGTGGCGGTGGTCCCACTCGTTCGCACTCACGTCGTCACCCGCGTACAACAATTGCCCGTAGGTGACGCCGCGGAACGCCGCGGCGGCGAACATCGCCGATGCCTCCATCTCGACACAGATGCAGCCCTGCTCGCGACGGCGGGCGACCTTGGCCGGCGTCTCGCGGAAGAACGCATCGGTCGTCCAGGTGATTCCCCTGTCGTGGGGCACGCCCGCATCGGTGAGTTCCGCATCGATGGCGGCGAGAGCCGCGGGGTGCGGTTCGACGTCGTGGTCGACGGGTGCGTAGTGATGGCTCGTTCCCTCGTCACGAATCGCGCCGGTGGGCACGATCACATGTCCAACGTCGAAACCTTCGCGCACGATTCCCGCGCCTCCGCAGCCGATGATCTTTCGCGCACCGAGCGCGACGACACTTTCGAGAATCGCGACCGCGGCCGGGGCGCCGACCGGGGTATTGAACACGGCCACGTCGACGCCGCGATGGTTGACAACGTGCACGTCGTGGGCACCGTGTTCGAACGGAATCGAATACACCGGCGTGCTCTCGGCGAACCGTCGGCGAAAAACGTCGCCAAACCAGGTGTTCACCGCGCGTTCGGGAAAACCCGGGATCGGCCGGTGGATGGAGGGATTGATGACCGCGTGCGGCGACGAGTCGAACTCGAAGAGCGGGTGATCCATCAGTTCCCGGCGGTGCGGCGGATCTCGACGATCTTCTCGGTCGAGTGGTTTGCGTCGGCACCCTTTTCCTCGAGCAACGCCGACCGGTCCTTGTTGGCTTCACGTTCGGCGCGGGCGGTGTCGGCGCGGGCGATTGCGGCCTCTGTGCCGTGCTCGTTGATGAATGCCGCCCACTCGACCAGAGCCTCGACCATTTCATCCTCGGGCACGACGGCCACGTTGCGCCCCTTCACGAAGAGGTGGCCACGCTTGTTCCCCGCGGCGATGCCGAGGTCGGCCTCGCGCGCCTCGCCCGGGCCGTTCACGACGCAACCCATGACGGCGATTTGCAGCGGGATCTCCTTGTCGGCAAACGCGGACTGCGCACGGTTGGCGACGTCGATGACGTCGATTTCGGCACGACCGCAACTGGGGCAGGCGATGAGGTCGACGTTCTTGCGTTCACGCAGACCAAGCGACTCGAGAAGCTGACGCCCGGCCTTTGCTTCTTCCACGGGGTCGGCGGTGAGGCTGTAGCGGATGGTGTCGCCGATGCCCTCGAGGAGCAACGTTGCGATTCCGGCGGTGGCCTTCACCAAGCCGCCGGGCAAAGGACCCGCTTCGGTGAGACCGATGTGCAACGGATGGTCGGTGGCGGCGCTCAGTTTTCGGTACGCCTCGACCATGATCGGCACGTTCGATGCCTTCACGGAAATTTTCACGAGGTCGAAGCCGACTTCGTCGAAGTACGCGAGTTCCTGCATCGCCGACTCGACCATCGCGTCGGCGGTGAGGCCGCCGTGCTTTTCGTAGAGCGCGGAATCGAGCGAACCGCCGTTCACGCCGATTCGGATCGGCACGTTGCGATCCTTCGCCGCGGCGGCAACCGCCTTGATGTGTTCGGGCTTGCGTATGTTGCCCGGGTTCAGCCGCAGGCCGTGCACCCCGGCCTCGAGCGCGGCGAGAGCCATCTTGTACTGGTGGTGAATGTCGGCGATCACCGGAATCGGCGACCGCGGCACGATTTGGGCCAGGCCTTCGGCAGCCTCGATTTCGTTGCAGGTGCACCTGACGATGTCGCAACCCGCCGCTGCGAGCGCATAGATCTGTTGCAGGGTTCCTTCGACGTCGGCGGTCTTCGTCGTCGTCATCGACTGCACGGAAACCGGCGCGTCACCGCCGACGGCAACCTTGCCGACGTGAATTTGCCGCGTGCGACGCCGTTCGAACATGGCCCCAGTATTGCCCGACTCAGAGGGGATTCGTGATGTCGAGATACAGACCGACGAAGAGAAGGAAGCCGAGAAGGCCGAGGACCACCGTTGTGACGGGAATCATCTTGTTCACGTCTGCGCGGTAGCGCTTGCCGCCGCGCGAGCGCAGGCGTTCGTAAGTTGCGATTGCTGCATGCCCGCCGTCGAACGGCAACAGCGGAAACAGGTTGAACACACCGACGAACACGTTCACGCTCGCGAGGAGGATGAGAACGCCCTTCAGGCCCTCGCTCTCGCCGAGTTGTCCACCGATCTGGCTCGCTCCGACCACGGTCGTCGGACGAGTCTCGAGATTCTCGTCGGGGCTCTGCAACGCGCGGATCGAGTTCAAGGGGTTCAGCGCCGTGACCACGCCCTTCATCGAGTTGCCGATGGTGGACAGCGAGTCGCGCACCGCCCATGCCACCGACGCACCCGCCGACTGTTCGACGTAGTCGAGAGAGCTCGTCGCAACACCGAGGAACGCAACGCCGGGGTTCGATGGGTTGGCGGCCAGTTCGACCTCGGCACGACGGGCAACCCCGTCGCGGCGCCATTCGACCTCGACGCGGTCACCGGGATTGCGTGACGTGATCGCGGCAACGAGCTCGTCGCGGGACTCGACGGGAGTGTCTCCGATCGACGTGATCACGTCGTCGACGACGAGCCCGGCCGATTCGGCGGGCGATCCGGCGGCGGGCTCGAACGCGACGGTCACCCTGCCGGTGTCGGTGTAGCGGCCGGCGGTCGAATAGACGCCGGTGAAGATGGCAAGTGCGAGAAGGAAGTGCATCAGAGACCCTGCGGTGATGACGAGGAACTGCCGCGGGAAGGTCTTGTTGCGGTACGCCCGATCTTCGTCACCGGGCTCGACCTCGTCGAGCGCGTTCATTCCGACGATGCGCACGAATGCCCCGAGCGGCAACGCACGGACGCCCCACTCAACCTCGCCACGCGTGCGGCTCCACAGCCGGGGCCCGAAACCCATGAAGAACTGGGTGACCTTCATTCCCGTCCACTTGGCGGTGGCGTAGTGACCGACTTCGTGGAGGAACACCGACACGAGCAGCCCGACGACGAACAACAACGTCCACGGATTGGCGAACCCGAGCCATACGAGAAGTCCGACGATCACGAGCCCGGAGATCGCCGCGGTGTTCTTCGACGACGAATCGGCGGAACCCGACGAGTCACCGCCCCCGACGATCATCTCCTGTCGGAGACGCTGGTACATGCCTGACACGGTGTCAGTCCGCTTCGGGTCGGCCGAGATGTCGACGCGCCGCGGCACGACCTGCCCGGTCGGCCTCGAGGATGTCGTCGACGTCGCGGGGGGTTGACGGCGAGTAGGTTTCCATGACCGCTTCGATTGTGTCAGCAATCCCGAGCCACGGCACATCGCCGGCGAGAAAAGCCTCGACGACGATTTCGTTGCATGCGGACATGAACGCGGGCGTGGTTCCGCCTGCCCGTCCGGCTTCGTAGGCAAGCGCAAGGCAACGGAAGGTACCGATGTCGGGTGGCATGAAGTCGAGTCGGCCGGTCGCCGCCCAGTCGATGGCACCGAACGGAGTTGCAATACGCGAGGGATACCCGAGCGCGTAGCCGATGGGCAGACGCATGTCGGGCATCGACAACTGCGCGATGGTCGAACCATCGGTGAACTCGACCATCGAGTGGACGACGGATTGCGGGTGCACCACGACGTCGATCGCGTCGTAGCCGACCCCGAAGAGCTCGTGCGCCTCGATGACCTCGAGACCTTTGTTCATGAGCGTCGACGAATCGATCGTGATTTTCGGACCCATTGCCCACGTCGGGTGCGCAAGTGCGTCGGCAACGGTGACATGTGCAAGGTCGGCGCGTGTGCGACCACGGAAGGGACCGCCGCTCGCAGTGAGCACGATGCGGCGCACTTCCCTGCCGACGTCGTACGACGACCGCAGACATTGATGGACCGCGCAGTGTTCGCTGTCGACGGGAACGATGACCGCCCCGGGAACCGACCGCAGTGGTTGAACGATGGGCCCGGCCGCAATGAGGCTCTCTTTGTTGGCGAGCGCCAGGCGCTTGCCGGCGCGCAGTGTTTCGAGGGTCACGGGCAAGCCGGCGAAACCAACCACGGCGTTCACCACGACGTCGGCCGGGCCGACGACGTCGGTGAGCTCGCACGACACCTCGGCGAACGGCAGCGCAGCCGCCACACGAACGCGGTCGGCCTCGTTGCCCACGACGACGACCGACGGACGGAATTCCTCGGCCTGGGCGATGACGGCGTCGACGGACGACCCGACCGCGAGGGCGACGACGTCGTAGGCGCCCGGCTCGGCGCGCACGACATCGAGCGTTTGCGTGCCGATCGAGCCGGACGAGCCGGCGATCGCGACGCGGACCGGGGCTACTTCACCCAAGGCTGGATGACGAGCATCAGGTAGTACGCACCCGGCAACACGAAGAGGAAGCCGTCGAACCTGTCGAGGACTCCCCCGTGGCCGGGAATGAACGTTCCGAAGTCCTTCACGTCGAGATTGCGCTTGAACATGCTCTCGACCAGGTCGCCGAGCGGGGCGAGAACCGAGATGACGAGGGCGAGGAGAATCCACTCACTCGTGCGGTCCCAGGTGCCGCTCTGCGTTCCCACGATTGCGACGGCGAGGAAAGTACCGACCGTGCCCCCAATGAGACCTTCGACCGACTTCGAAGGACTGATCCACTCGCGCAACGGCGTGCGACCCGCGGTGGACCCGACGAAAAGCGCCATCACGTCGTTGGCAACCACGCCCACGCCAACGATGAACAACGTGTCGGTACCGACGTTGAAGCCGGGCACCCCGTACGAGACGGTGGAGTACCGCACGATGAGCGCGGCAAACGACCCGAGCAGTCCGATCCACACCGAGGCAAGCATCGTGATGGCGACGTTCGGAAGCGGACCGCTCTGCACGCCCGGCGCCCCGATGAAGCCCACTGCCGCCGCGGCGAAGGCAAACGCAAACACCAGGGGCAACGAGCCGTCGCCGATCCAGTACGCGGCAAGTGGTGCGGTGATGCACGTGGCGATTCCGGCGAACGAAGCCGGTCGGTACCCCTTTTCGGTGACCTTGTTGAAGAACTCGACGGACGCCAAACCAACGACCGCCACGACGAAGAGCATGACCGCGGCGGGACGCCACATCAGCGCGGCGATGAACGCGGCGGCGAGGATGAGGCCGGCCGTGACCGCCTGGGGAAGATCGCGTCCGTAGTTCGGACCACGTCGTTCGCGCGAGGACGCGGGGCGGGCGCCGCGCTGCACGGGCGGCCGCGCCGTTGGCCCGGTGGACGCGCCACCCGCGGTGCGGGGAACGGGTCGCGACGGCGCTCCCTGCTGGCCCCGTGGCTCGGGACGACGCAGACGCTCGTCGGTGGGGTCGCTGCCGATCACGATGCGCGGCTCGCGGCGCGGAGTTGCGACGGGCTGGGAGGGTTCGTCGTCGAAGTAACGCGCCTCGCGGGTGGGCTCGTCGCGATAACCGGACGACGAATCACCGAGATCGTCGAAGAGACCCAGCTTCGGCTCGCTCGCGGCCGGCGGCGGCGTCGGCTGAACCGCGGGCTTCGAAAAGGTCGACCAGACGTCGTCATCGGACGCGCTTGCCTGAGGGGTCCTCGGCATTTCGGTGGTCGGCGGCTCGGTCCAGTGCGGCAGGGGCCCGGTGTCGTCGCCGAAGGAGATGGACGGGGCCTTGTCGTCGCCGGCGAATTCGATGGTTCCGAAGTCGTCACCGAAGTCGGTGCCGTACCCCCCGGTGTCGTCGCGTCGCTTGTCGTCGCTCATCTTCCAACCTTTCCGATTACGTTCAGTGCCTGTTCCGTTCGGTTCCCGACTCAGACCTCGAGCAGTTCCTGCTCCTTGCGGGTGAAGGCCTTGTCGATCAACTCAACGTGTTCGTGCGTCACCTTTTCGAGTTCCTTTTCGGCGCGCTCGAGTTCGTCTTTCGAGATGTCGCCGTCTTTCTCGGCGGTCTCGAGGGTCTTGCGGGCATCGCGGCGAATGTTGCGCACGGCGATGCGTCCGTCTTCGGCCATCGACTTCACGACCTTCACGTACTCTTTGCGCCGCTGTTCAGTGAGGGCGGGAAACGCAAGACGAATCACGATGCCGTCGTTCGAGGGATTGAGCCCGAGATCCGAGGCTTGGATGGCCTTTTCGATGGCCCCCATCGCGCCTTTGTCATGAGGTTTGACGACGAGCATGCGTGCTTCGGGCACTTGGAAGCCCGCCAGTTGCTGCAGCGGAATCGAGGACCCGTAGTAATCGACCATCAACTTTTCCACGATGGCGGGCGTCGCGCGACCGGTGCGCACGCTGAGGAACTGACCCTGCACGTGCTCGACTGCTTTTTCCATCTTCTCGATGGCATCGAGAATGGTTTCTTCGGTCACCCGACCAGCGTACCGACTGCCTCACCCCTGAGGATGGACTTCACGTTTCCCTGCTTCAACAGTTCGAAAACGACGATCGGCAACTTGTTGTCCATGCAGAACGTGATGGCCGTGGAGTCCATGACCTTCAGTCCCTTCGTGATGACGTCGAGGTGGCTGATGCGTTCGTACCGGGTGGCGGTTGGATCCTTCTTTGGATCGGCGGTGTAGACGCCGTCGACACCCGAGTGGGTTCCCTTCAGGATTGCCTCGGCCGAAATTTCGGCCGCGCGCAGCGCCGCTGCCGTGTCGGTGGTGAAGAACGGGTTGCCGGTACCACCGGCGAGGATGACGATGCGCCCCTTTTCGAGGTGACGCTCGGCGCGGCGACGAATGTAGGGCTCGGCGACCTTGGGCATTTCGACCGCGGTCATGACCCGCGAGTGTTGGCCGACGCGCTCGAGCGCATCTTGCAGTGCGAGACCGTTCATCACGGTGGCGATCATGCCCATGTAGTCGGCCTGCGCCTGGTCCATGCCCTGGCCCGCGCCTTTCATGCCGCGCCAGAAGTTGCCGCCACCGACGACGATGGCGATGTCGACACCGAACTCTTCGACCGCCTCGTGCAGCTCGGTTGCTATCTGATGCAAGACGTTCGAGTCGAGACCGAATCCGTTCGGCTCGGCAAGTGCCTCGCCCGACAACTTGAGAACGACGCGACTCCAGCGGGGCTTCGTGCGTGGTGCGCCCTTTGCCGGGGTTGCGTCGTTCGTCATGTGTTCGTCAGCCGATCTCCACTTGTGCGTACGACACAATCTTGGCAGACCCGATGAACTGGGTGACCGACTGCTTGTCGTCCTTGGCGTAGGGCTGTTCGAGGAGGCAGACGTCCTTGTAGAAGCCGCCGATGCGGCCCTCGACGATCTTCGGGATCGCCGCTTCGGGCTTGCCCTCGTTGCGCGTGATGACTTCGAGCGTCGCGCGCTCTTTGTCGAGCACGTCAGCCGGCACGTCTTCGCGGGCGAGGTAACGGGGCCGGGCAAAGCCGATGTGGACCGCGACATCGTGGGCGAGTTCGGTGGTGGCGCCGGCCATCTCGACGAGAACGCCGTTGACGCCGCGTCCGCCCTGGACGTGGAGGTACGAATCGATGATGTTGCCCGCGGCAGCTTCGATGCGCACGACCTCGCCGAGCTCGATCTTTTCCTTCAGCGTGATCTTCAGGTCGTCGAGTTGCGCGGCGCGTTCGGCGACGGCATCGACACCCTTGTCGGCGACGAGGTTGGCGAGCGTCTCGGCCTCAGCCTTGAACGCATCGGAGCCCGCGACGAAGTCGGTTTCACACTTCAGCTTCGCGATGGCACCGACGTTGCCCTTCACGACGAGAGCAACGACACCCTGGGTGTTTTCACGGTCGTCGCGCTTGGCGCTCGCCGCGAGGCCCTTTTCGCGCAACCACTGCTTGGCATCTTCGATGCTGCCGTTGTTGGCCTCGAGCGCCTTCTTGCAATCCATCATTCCTGCGCCGGTGGATTCGCGCAGGGTCTTCACGTCTTGTGCTGTGAACGACATTTCTTTCTCAGGCTCCTGTGGCTGCTGCAGTGGGGGGTGCGGGAATGGGCTTCGGCGCCTCGGTGGTGACGGTGGCAGCGGCTTTCTTCGACGCGATCAGGCGTCCTTCGAGCACGGCCTCGGCGATGACGTGGGTCATGAGGTCGTTGGCGCGGATTGCGTCGTCGTTGCCCGGGATCGGGAACTGGATGACGTCGGGGTCGACGTTGGTGTCGACGACGGCGACGACGGGAATACCGAGCTTGTTGGCTTCGGTCACCGCAATGTGTTCCTTCATCGTGTCGAGCACGAAGACCGCGTCGGGACGACGCGTCATCGCGCTGATGCCCGAAAGGTTCTTTTGCAACTTGGCGAGTTCGCGACCGAGAAGAAGGGCTTCCTTCTTCGGCATCGCTTCGAATTCACCCGAGGCGATCATGCGCTCGTATTCCTGCATCTTGCCGACGCGCTTCGAGATGGTCTCGAAGTTGGTGAGCATGCCACCGAGCCAGCGCTCGTTCACGTAGGGCATGCCACAGCGGTTGGCGTGGTCGCGGATGGGGTCTTGCGCCTGCTTCTTGGTGCCGACGAAGAGCACCGATCCACCGTTTGCGACGAGGTCGCGCACGAAGACGTAGGCGTTTTCGATGCGATCCATCGTCTGTTCGAGATCGATGATGTAGATGCCGTTGCGCTCGCCGAAGATGAATCGACGCATCTTGGGGTTCCAACGGCGGGTCTGGTGTCCGAAGTGACATCCAGCCTCGAGCATTTGTCGCATGGTGACGACGGCCATGGTGTTCTCCTCTCCTGTGGTTAGGGGCCCGGCTCCCGCGCCGAAGCGACCACAGGTGGGAGAACCGAGCAATGACGTTGATGTGTTGTTTGTGGTCGAACCCGAAGACTCGACCGCCAAGTAAGGCTAACGGGGGGCGGGTCCGGAGCCACCAGGCGCGCCGGTTTTCTCACCAGGCCGAAGAACCCCGCCGGGTCGAGGTAGCGACCGTCCCGACGTGGCCCGACGCGGAATCCGACGTAGAGCCATGTCCTCGCGCGAGCGATCGGCTGGCCCGCGGTCACCACTTCCCCTGCGACCACATTCCCGCCTTCGATCCCGCCGATGACGACGTTGAGGAGTGGTTGCTCCGCCGCGCTGATCACGAGATAGTCGACTCCGCCGACGGGTCCGGCGAATTCGACGGTGCCCGTCACCGGCGCAACCACCGCCCCACCCGGTGTCGTGGCGATCTCGAGGCCGCGGTTCCCCGAACACCAGGCGCAGCCGGGTGGCCTGAACCAATCGACGACACGACCCTCGACGGGGACGACCGCCGGCGTGGCGAGACACAGCATCGCGGCGAAGGCCGCGATCACCGGTCGCTCCGATCAGAATTCGGCGGCGGCCAGACGGGAGCGCAGTTGCAGCACTGCCTTGGAATGGATCTGCGAGACGCGGCTCTCGGTGACGCCGAGAACCTCGCCGATCTCCGAGAGCGTGAGGTTCTCCTCGTAATAGAGAACGAGAACGGTGCGTTCACGATCGGGCAGTTTCTTGATTTCGGTTCGCATGTGATCGCGCAACGTTCGTTCCTCGAGCGCGGCATCGGCTCCGTCCGCCCGCGGCGCCGCATCCGCCACGACGTGGTCGAGAGGTCCGACGTTGCCCGCGGCGATGTCGGACAACCACTTCTGAAGCTCCTCGACACCGATGTCGAGGTGTCCGGCGATTTCGTCTTCGGTTGGTGCACGGCCGAGTGTGTGCTCGAGCTCGGAAATTGCGCCCTGCACCGAGCGCGACCTCGCCCGCACCGACCGCGGCACCCAGTCGAGCGCGCGCAGGCTGTCGAGGATGGCGCCACGGATGCGCGGAACCGCGTAGGTCTCGAACTTCACGCCGTGGTCGGGGTCGAATTTGTCGATCGCGTCCATGAGGCCGAACACCCCGGCACTCACGAGATCGGCAGTGTCGACCGACTTCGGCAGACCTGCCGCGAGACGACCAGCGACGAACTTGACGAGACCCGAGTAGTTGACGACGAGCCACTCACGCGCGCGTGGTTCGCGGTCGGCGGACCAGTGGGACCACGCCGAGGCAAGCGTGTACCGACGGGGACGTCCCTCCATCGTCGGATTGTCGAGGGGTGGTGCGCACACGTCGGATACCGATCAGGCCCGCGGATGCGAGGCGAGATACGCGGACTGGAGACGTTCGCGACTGACGTGGGTGTAGCGCTGCGTCGTGGCGACGCTCGAGTGGCCGAGCAGTTCCTGCACGGCGCGCAGGTCGGCGCCGTTGTCGAGCAGGTGTGTGGCGAACGTGTGGCGCAGGGCGTGGGGATGCGTCGGGTCGACGGCTCGCCGGTCGAGGATGCGGCGCACGTCGCGCGGTGTCAACGCGTTGCCGCGGCTGTTCACGAAGAGCGGCGCCCGCACCCCGGTCGCCTTCGAGATTTCGGTGCGCAACTTCAACCACTCTTCGATCGCGACGATGCACGGCGGGCTGAGCGGAACGCGCCGCTCCTTTGATCCCTTGCCCCACACCGCGGCCGCACCGGCGCGCAGATCGAGATTCGCGAGCGTGAGGGTCGCCAGTTCGCTGACACGCAGGCCGCTGCCGTACAACAACTCGACGACCGCGGTGTCGCGGGCGAGTCGCCAGGGTGGGTCGTCACCCTCGAGTTGGCTTCCGGTGAGGAGAGCGTCGAGCTGATCGGGACCGAGCACGCGCGGCAGACGACCCTCGCCGCTCGGTGAGCGCACGCCCAACGTTGGGTTGGTGACGCGACGGCGTGATCCCATCGACTCGCGGACCAGCCACCCGAAGTACCTGCGCAATGCGGCGAGTTTGCGCGCGATGGTTCGCTTGGCATGGTCGGCACGGGTGAGATGTGCCAGGTACTGCTTCACCTGCGCGCGGGTGACCGCCTCGGGCTTCTTTGCCCCGTTGTCGGCCGCCCATTCGGCGAACTGGGTGACGTCGGTTTCGTAGGCGAGACGGGTGTTGTCCGACGCGGACGTGAGCGACCCGACGAAGTCGTCGAGGCGCCAGTCACGAAATGCGTTCGCCCGCGTGCCGCCCACGCCTCAACAGTAGAGCCTCCCACCATCCGCCCTCCTCCATCACCCAACCTGTCGCTTCGAGACGACCGAGCGCCACGGCAAGTTCGGCAAGGGACCAACCCGTCGCGATGACGAGTTGATCGAGCGTAACGGGTCCGTGACTGGTGGCTTCGAGCACGATGACGTCACGCGCCTCGGGTGCGATTCGTTCGTCGCGTGACGTGACGTCGAGGAACCTGTGGTCGAGAGCAAGTGCCGACAGCACGTCACCCGCACACGTCACCGCACCGCAACCCTGCTGGATGAGCAGATTGGTGCCCGCTGCACTCGCAACGCGGGGTGATCCGGGAACCGCAAGCACGTCCCGCTGACGCTCGATCGCCTGACGCACGGTCGACATCGACCCGCCCGACTCTCGTGATTCGACGACCACGACCACCTCGGACAGCGCGGCAATGATGCGGTTGCGTCGCGGGAAGTGGTGCGGCTCGGCGGACGCACCCGGCGGATACTCGGAGAACACGACACCGTTGCGACAGATCCATTCCCACAGTGCCGCGTTCGCCTTGGGATACACCACGTCGAGGCCGCTGCCGACGATCGCAATCGGGCGTCCCGGTGCCCCGTGTTCATCGACCGAGCCCCGCACGCCGTCGTGTGCCGCACCATCGATGCCCTTCGCGAGACCGGACACCACGTGCACGCCCGCAAGTGCGAGACCTTCCCCGATCTCGCGGGCGGTGTAGACGCCCGACGGCGTGGGCGTGCGCGTTCCGACGATCCCCACCCGGCGTCCACCGACGAGTGACACGTCGCCGCGGAAGAACAACAGGCCGCACGGTCCCTGACTCGCGGCAAGGACGAGCGGAAAATCTGCGTCGCGGACGTGCGTCACCCCGATACCGAGTGATTCGCATTCGTCGCGCATCCGACCAACCGCGCCCGCATCGACGTGCGCACCGTCGATGGCTGCGCGCGAGACCGCCCGTTCGTACGCGTCGGGCGGATCGTGCAGGACGAGCAGCCGGAAAGCCGCCGTCGAACCGCAGCCCGGGACGCTCGCAAGAGCCGCGGCGTATGCCCAGTCGGGATGGTCGCTCACCGCGTACCGCCGAGCCGCGCACGTAGTGCAATCGCTTCGCGGACATCCTCGGCGTCAACCGTGCCGGACACGTCACCGGCAAGATCGGCGAGAGTTCGCGCAACCCTGCGAACTCGGTGGAACCCACGGCCCGTCAGACGACCAGCCTCGAGCTCGGCGTGCAGGAGCGCGCGAGCCGCATCGGACAGCGCCGCAAACTCGTCGAGTTCCGCAGACGACAACCGGGCATTCGGTTTGCCCTGGCGCGACTGGGCGGTGCAGCGCGCCGCATCGACGCGCAACCTCACAACTGCAGTCGACTCTGCGGGTTCGGTTTCGAGCAGATCCGTGGGCGACGTGGCCGCCACGGCGACGCGCAGGTCGAAACGGTCGAGCAACGGCCCCGACAGCCTCCGCAAGTACCGCTGTCGCGCAGTGTCGTTGCACACACACGCGCCCGGCCCACCACCACCGCACGGACAGGGATTCGTCGCGCCGACGAGGAGAAAACGCGCCGGCAGGGTGAGCGTCGCACCCGAACGAGCCAGACGTATCTCGCCGCTTTCGAGTGGCTGGCGCAGTGCGTCGAGCACGCTCGGCGCGAACTCCCCCACCTCGTCGAGAAAAAGAACCCCGCCGTGGGCGAGCGACACCTCACCCGGACGCAACAGTCCCGACCCACCGCCGACCATCGCGACCATCGACGCACTGTGGTGCGGCGAACGGAACGGTGGCGTACGAACGAGACCCGCGACGCGCTCGCCCGCGGCTGATCTGATCATCGTTGCGGTGACGGCATCGTGGCCGTCGAGCATCGGCAACAAACCGGCGAGCCGCTCGGCGAGCATCGTCTTGCCACCACCGGGACCGCCGACCAACAACAGGTTGTGTTCGCCCGCCGCCGCCACTTCCGCCGCGCGACGCGCAACGGGTTGGCCACGCACGTCGGCGAGGTCGGGACAACCGACAACTTCGGTCGCGGCTGAATAGGCCCGTGGTTCGGCCCACGGGGTGACCCGACGCAACGCCCTGACAACCTCGTCGAGGGTCGCTGCGACACTCACACGCCGCGGCGACGCGACGAGAGCATCTGCTCCGGCGGCATCGGCGACGACGACGTGATGCTGGCGAATCGCGGCGACCAATGGTGCAGTGCCGGGCACCGGTTTCAGCGATCCGTCGAGGCCGACCTCCGCCACGAAACCGATGCAGTCGGTCGCCGCCTGTTCGATTTCGCCTTGTGCAACGAGAATGCCGATTGCGAGCGCGAGATCGAGACCCGAGCCGCCCTTGCGTCGGTCACTCGGTGCGAGGTTCACGGTGATGCGTCGGTTCGGCCAGTCGAACCCACTCGACAGAAGCGCGGCCCGCACGCGGTCCCGCGCTTCACGACACGCCTCGTCGGGCAATCCAACGACACTGAAACCCGGCAGCCCCGCACCGATGTGCACCTCGACGCACACCGGGGCACCTTCGATGCCGAACAACGTCGCGGAATTGATGCTTGCGAACATGGAGATTCTCCTAACCCTGCCGTATCGACCTGCTGTGAAAAGATGACGCCGGTGATGGACGCGCGACTTTCCCCCCATGTGTGTCGACGCAGGTTGATGTCGGCAATCGCGTGCACCGTCGCGATCATCGGTCTCGTCGGCTGCGGTGATGCCGACCGCACGGCAACGAACTTCTGTCGCCAACTCGAAAAGGAACTGCCCGGAATGGGGACCGCACCGGTCACGCAATCGGACGTCGACGTGCTGCTCTCGCGTTACCGCCGCATCGGTGAAGTCGCCCCGATTGCGGTGTCAGCGGATTGGGAGACCCTCACGGTCATGCTCGAGGATGCCTCACGGCTGAACACCGCGAACAATGAAGACGTCGAGGCCTTCACGAAGGAGGCACTCCAGGCGAACAAGGCGGCTGCGCGGGCGCTTCAGTGGGTGAAGGACACCTGCGGCGTCGACCTCAGCGGATTTCCCCCCGCTTCACAATGACCTTGTCGACGAGGCCGTACTGCTGGGCTTCTTCGGCCGTGAACCAACGGTCGCGTTCGCTGTCGGCCT
Organism: Acidobacteriota bacterium; assembly: GCA_018970175.1. GTDB lineage: Bacteria > Actinomycetota > Acidimicrobiia > Acidimicrobiales > Ilumatobacteraceae > F1-20-MAGs119. The sequence continues at coordinate 3,814 of JAGWWV010000026.1, read as the reverse complement.
GAATCTGCTCGATCGGCTTGCCCGAGTGGAGCGAGGTCAGCTCGGCCATCTTGCGCTTGATGTGCGCCAACTGCTCGGCCTGGATGGCGATGTCGGTGGCCTGGCCGCGCAGACCGGCGAGGGGCTGGTGCATCATGATGCGCGCGTTGGGCAGCGTGTAGCGCTTGCCCTTGGTGCCCGCGGTAAGAAGGAACTGGCCCATCGATGCGGCGAGGCCCATGCACACGGTGGCGACGTCGCACGACACGAACTGCATCGTGTCGTAGATGGCCATGCCGGCCGTGATCGATCCGCCGGGGCTGTTGATGTAGAGCCAGATGTCGGAATTCGGGTCTTCGCCCTCGAGATACAACAGCTGCGCACAGATCTGGTTGGCGATGTCGTCGTTCACGTCGGTTCCCAACATGACGACCCGGTTCTTCATGAGACGGCCGAAGACGTCGAAACGGGGGTCGGTGGATCCGGCCTCGAGGGAAACGGGGACGGAACCTGCGGGGAACGGGGTCGACTGCGCCATGGGAGTGAGGTTAGTGGGGCAACCCCACCGGTGGCCCACTTCGGGCAGAATGAGCTGGTGACATCCGACGAAGACAAACAATTCTCGCCGAGCACCGACGAACTTCTCGGCAACAACGAGAACTTCGTCACTCAGTTTGCCGACCATGGTCTGTCCCTGAAGCCCAAGCGACAGCTCGCCGTTGTTGCATGCATGGACAGCCGCATGGACATTTTCCAGATGCTCGGCCTCGCTCACGGTGACGCCCACATCATTCGCAACGCCGGCGGCGTCGTCACGGATGACGTTGTTCGTTCCCTCGTTCTCTCACAACGCCTGTTGAACACCCAAGAGATCATCCTGATCCACCACACCGACTGTGGATTGCAAAAAGTCGAAGAAACGAAGTTCTACGCCGAGCTTGCCTATGAAGTCGGGATGAAGCCGTGGTGGGCGCTCGAAGCCTTCGACGACCCGTACGAGGACGTACGTCAAAGCATCGGGCGACTCCTGCATTCGCCGTTCATCACGTACAAGGGCCACATTCGTGGATTCGTCTACGACGTGAACAATGGACGGCTCAACGAAGTGTCGGCGGATCCACGCCACGTCTGATACCGCTGAAGACAAGACCCACACGGGCATCGTCATCGATTCGGTTCAGTGACCGCAACGTGAGAAGTCCGGCGAGTCCGGCGCTTCCCGTCGGCGACACGTCGACCGAGGTGAAACCGTGGGCCAATTCGTACGCGGCCACGACGTCGGTCTCGGGTGACACGACCGGAAATCCACCGGTCTTCGTCATCGCATCGCAGACTTCGACCCAGTCGTAGGTCTCATCGTCGAGAATGCCGTCGGCCAACGACGTCGGCGTCGACTCCCACGGCCACATGCAGTCACTCCACCGCGGCCCCGCACCGAGAGTGCCACCCGTCGACGCTGCCATCCGCCACGCACGCTCGAGAGGTGCGCACCCCTGGGTTTGTGCGGCAACGAGGGCCGTCGAACAACCCGCCAACACGAATGCCTCACCGATTCCGGCGGCGAATGCTCCCCCACCCACCTGAATCACCATGTGCGTCAACGCATCGCGACCCAACTGGTGGATGATCTCCCACCCGATGACGCGACCGCCGTCGAGACACCATGCGTTTTCCGTTCCCTGGACGCCGAACGGCACGGCCCCGCCGGCAACGCGCTCGCGGAACCGCAGGACGCACGGGTCACCCGGCGGGTCGTCGTCACGGCGCGGACACCGTTCGATCGTCGCACCGAGCATGGTGAGGGTTTCGACGACCACACCATCGGCCGAGGACGGAACGAACACACGGATCGGCCAGCGCACCGCAGCTGCAAGCGTGGACGCCGCCATCGCCGCGTTGCCGCACGACGCAATGGCGAGTTCGGGGCGAGTCGAAGCCGTCCACGGCGCAAGACCACGCGACTCGGCGAGCAGCAGGTGCAGCAATTCGGTGAAGAGGTGACGCGCCTTGTGCGAGCCCGCCACGTTGTGGGTTTCATCCTTCACCCACACTCCGCCGCTCGACGAGAAAGCGAGTTCGTCGGACAGGCGGGATTCGCACGACACGGGCGTGAACCGAAAACCGGTGCCCGCCACCTCGGCGACGAGGCCATCGATGCGTTCGATGAACGACCGTCTGTCATCGTCGGCCATTCCGGTGGACGCGGCGAAGGCATCCCAGGCCAACATGCGCCGAAATGCGACGAAGGGGTTGTCGGAGTCGTCGGGAACGAAGTCACCACCCGAGTCGTCACTTTCGATCACGAGAACGTGGCGACGGTCGCCCGCCACGGCGTTCGGGCAACGCCAGGACAACGCGGTCGAAACCGGAACCAGCGCGCCGCACGAGACGCACCGCAAGCGGCCGGCGACGACTGCGCGCATTGGTTACTTGTACGCGGCCACGCGCGCGTTGAAGTCGTCGATCATCTCGTCCCACACGGGCATGTAGGTGCGGATGCCGCGCCAGAAGTCCTGCGAACGCCGCGCCTCGAACACGTCGAGCGGCGTTCCCTGCTGCTCGACCCACGTGTAGTAACCGAGGTTGAAGATGCGGTTGCGGTCGCGCTCGGTGCAGTCGATCATCGCGTCGGTGTTCACGTTGGCCAGGTGCTCGCCGTACACCTCGGCGGCATCGGCACGGGTGAAGTCGTTGCCGAAACGGTGCGCAAGTGTCTTCACGCGCTCGCTCGGATACAGAGCCGAGCCGTCGGTGGCGATGGTGATGAGTGCATCGTCGGCGCCGAGGCCGAGCAACTTGGCGGTCTTGATGGCGGCCAGCACGTTGCAGATGGCGGAGAAGCCGAAATGTTCGAGGTGATCGAGCAGTTGCGCCGACAGTCCGAGGCGGTCGGACAGGTAGGCCTTGCCCTCGGGGGTGTTGAACAGCACGTCGAGTTCGTCGGTGGCGCGGTCGGAGACGGCAACGACGACGTCGGTGTTCATCACGTTGTGGATCAGCGGGATGTGCTTGTCGCCGATGCCCTGGATGTTGTGCTCACCGAAACCGTTCTCGAGCATCGTCGGACACTCGAGCGCCTCGACGGCGACGATCTTGGTGCCGTACAGATCCTTCAAGCGGTCACCCGCGGCGATTGTTCCCGCGCTGCCCGTGGCCGACGTGAAGGCGGCGCAACGCAGTCGCGGGTTGCCACTGGCCTTGGCCACGGTTTCGAACACGTGCGCAAGCGCCGAGCCGGTGACGAAGTAGTGACCGACGTGGTTTCCGAACTCGCAGAACTGGTTCAGAATGAAGTTCGACGGATCCTTCGCCATCTCGTTGCAGGCGTCGTAGATTTCTTTCACGTTGCTTTCGGTACCCGGCGTGCGGATGATGTCGGCCGGGTCGGCCACCCAACGGTCGAGCCAGTCGAATCGTTCCTTCGACATGCCGGCGGGCAACACGGCCACGCCGCGGCTACCCATGATGCGGCTGATCGCAACGCCACCGCGCGCGTAGTTGCCCGTCGACGGCCACACCGCACGGTGCTTGGTGGGATCGAACTGACCCGAGATGACACGCGGCGCGAAACACGAGTACGCGGCGAGCACCTTGTGCGCGGTGATCATCGGAAAGCGATCGCCGAACATCACAATGATCGGACTTTCCACACCCGTGAGCGACGACGGCAACACCACGTGGTCGGGAACCGACACACGCTCGCCGGCCATGTTGTTGTACCAATGGACGCGGAACAGGTTGCGCGCATCGGGGGCGTCCTTGTCGAGACCCGCAAGACCGGCGGTGACCGCGGCGGGGATCTTCGACGGATCGGCCAGCTGTGCGAAGGTCGGCA
>JAGWWV010000081.1 GCA_018970175.1 Acidobacteriota bacterium | reverse complement strand
GAGATCACGTCGCGCCACAGGTCGGGTGCATCGTCGGGTTGGCTGAAATTCACGCTGACCGTGGCGCCCGTTTCCGCGGCGATGCGCCGCATCCAGCCCCACTCGTTGATGGGCACTTTCACGTGTTCGGGGGCGAACTGGAACACCCCATAACCCATACGTCGCAAGGCTTCCGCGATGCCCAGCAGTTCGTCGTGGTCGGCGTGGGTGCCGGGCACGAGTTCGCCGTCGCGGCTGCGGTGCAGGGGCGTGCGACTGGTGCTGAAACCCAACGCACCCGCGCGCATCGCCGACTCGACCATGCGACTCATTGCTGCGATGTCGTCGGCCGTGGCGGCCTCGTTTGCCGCACCGCGTTCACCCATGACGTAGGCGCGCAGTGCTCCGTGGGGCATCTGTGTGCCGAAGTCGAGAACGTGCGGGGTCGACTCGAGAACGTCGAGGTACTCCTCGAACGATTCCCATCCCCACGTGATGCCCTCGGTCATCGCCGCGCCGGGGATGTCTTCGACACCCTCCATCAGGGCGATCAACCAGTCGTGGCGGTCGGGTGCCGCGGGAGCGAAACCGACTCCGCAGTTTCCCATGACGACGGTGGTGACGCCGTGCCAACTACTCGGTGTCAGCCACGGGTCCCACGTCGCCTGTGCGTCGTAGTGCGTGTGGACGTCGACCCAGCCCGGGGTGACGAGTCGACCATCGGCATCGATGACGCGCGACGTGTGAGCGGTGCCGAGCGAACCGGCGGGACCAACTTCGGTGATGACGCCGTTTGCGAACGCGATGTCGGCGGGTCGCGCCGGAGCGCCCGTACCGTCGATCAGGTTGGCGTTGCGGATGACGGTTGAGTCGCTACCGGACATGGCAACACATTACGTGCGCTTGGCGTGAGACGACGCGGGCTCAGCAGGCGATGGCGTCGAGCACAGCGGCGTGGAGGATGCCGTTCGTCGAGACGGCCGATCCGTTCCGGAAGGAACTTCCGCCGAGCCGGTCGGTGATGCGACCCCCGGCTTCGGCAACGATGGGCCACAGCGCGGCCGTGTCGTAGGGCTCGAGGCCGATTGCGTCGATGGCCACGTCGATTGCGCCCTCGGCCACCAGCATGTGCTGCCAGAAGTCGCCAAAGCCGCGCACGCGGTAGGCGTTGCGACCCAGGTCGATGACACGTTGATAGCCGCCAACGGCGTCCCATCCGGCATTCGGAGTGGCGCTGACCTGCGCCTCGTCGATGCGCGGGACGGTGCTCACCCGAATCGGCCCGCGACGATTGAACGCGCCGACCCCGGTTGCGCCGTGCCAGCGAGCACCGATTGCCGGTGCGCTGACGACACCGAGGACGGGCACGTCGTTCGGGTCGAGCAGGCCGATGAGTGTCGCCCACACGGGAACGCCACGGGCGTAGTTGCTGGTTCCGTCGATGGGGTCGAGCACCCAGGTCCAGCGCGAACCGCCGACGGCGCCGCGTTCACCGAACTCCTCGCCGTACACGGCATCGTCGGGACGGAAGTGGGCAATCGTCTCGGCCAGCACCTCTTCGGTGCGCCGGTCGAGTTCGGTGACCTCGGTACGGTTCGCCTTCCAGTCGACGGTGAAGCCGCGGTCGTGGAAGGGCTGCAGAGTCGTCGCGTCGGCAAGGTCGGCGAGGCTGAGGGCAAAGTCGAGCTCGGCCGACAGATCGACGTCGCGTGCACTCATTGGTCACCGCGCAGGAAGTCGGGCGGACGTTTCTCGACGAGGGCCGACAACCCCTCGGCGGCATCGGGGCCGAGAAAGTTCAACATCTCGTAGGCGAGGCTGGCCTCGAAGTTGGGCAGCGACTGGCGCAACCAATGGTTGAGCGAACGCTTGGTGTACCGCACCGCATCGCGCGGGCCGGCGGCAACTTTTTGCGCAGCGGCGAGTGCCGTCGGTACCACGTCGTCGGAGGGCACGGCACGCGTGACGAGTCCGATACGGGCGGCCTCGCGTCCGTCGAGGAAGTCGGCGGTGAGCAGGTACCACTTCGCCTGGGCCATTCCGCACAACAACGGCCAGACGGCCACCGCGTGGTCACCCGCCGCGACGCCGAGGCGAATGTGGCCGTCGGTGATGCGCGCGTCTTCGTTGATGATGCTGATGTCTGCCATCAGCGCCACGGCAAGACCTGCACCCACGGCGACTCCGTTGATCGCCGAAATGATGGGCGTGTCGCAGTCGATCATGGTGCGAACGATGTCGCCGGCCTCGCGCATCACCTTCATGGTTTGTGTGTAGTTGCCGACTTGTTGGCTGATCCACTGCAGGTCGCCGCCGGCACTGAACGCCTTGCCCGCGCCCGTCACGACGACGGCGCCTACCGAATCATCGTCGTCGACATCGCGAAAGACGCGTGAGAGTTCTCGGTGCATGTCGCCGTCGGTGGCGTTCAACTTGTCGGGATTCGACAGTGTGATGAGGAGCACGCCGTTGTCGTGGGCCTCGAACGAGAGCCGGGTGTACGACGAATAACGGGACAGATCGGGTGCGGTCACGCGACCGACGCTAGGCGATTCAGCGAGCGGCAGCGGCGTGGATTGCGGCCGCGATGCCCGCGGCATCGAGACCGAGTTCGGCGAGGATCGCATCGGGCTTGGCCTGTGCGATGAAGCGTGTTGGCACGCCGAGCGTTCGCACACGGGGCATCGACCCGCCCGACGCCGCAACATGCGCATCGAGTTGCTGGGCGATGGCCGCGCCGACGCCGCCCTCGACGATTCCGTCTTCGAGGGTGATGACGATGGCGGCACCCGCGGCTGCACGGATCATTTCGGGGTCGATCGGCTGGCACGAACGAACGTCCCACACGTCGACGTTTGCATCGTCGCCAAGGGAGTCGACGGCCTTCAGTGCATTGCCGACGAGCTTGCCGATTGCGAGCACGCAGACCTTTGGTCCCGAACCGGCGCGCGACACCAAGCGCCGCGCGGAAAGACCGCTGCCGACGTCGGTGTCGTCGACCTGGCGCGCCGTGCCCTTCGGGTAGCGAATCGCGACGGGGCCGTCGTCGGCAAGGGTCATGGCGTCGTGGAGCATCTGCTGCAGTTCCTGGGCCGATGACGGTGCGAGAACGCGCATGCCCGGCACCTTCGAGAGCAAGGTCATGTCGTAGACGCCGTGGTGGCTGGGGCCGTCGTCGCCGGTGATGCCCGCACGGTCGAGACAGAACACGACCGGCAGTTTGTGCAGAGCGACGTCGTAGACGACCTGGTCCCACGCGCGCGACAGGAACGTGCTGTACACCGCCACGACGGGGCGCAGACCCGACATCGCCATGCCGGCGGCCGCGGTGACGGCGTGCTGTTCGGCGATGCCGACGTCGAAGAAGCGGTCGGGGAAGCGGCTCTCGAAGGGCAGCAGACCGGTGGGGCCGGGCATCGCGGCGGTGATGGCCACGATGCGCGAGTCGGCGTCGGCCTCTTTCAATAGCGCGTCGGCGAAGGCCTGTGTGTACCCGGTGAGCACCGCCTTGGGCGGGCCGCTTTGCGGGTCGAACACCGGAGCATCGTGCAGGTGCTTTTCGTCGTCGTCTTCGGCGGGCGAGTAGCCGCGACCCTTCTGCGTGACGACGTGGAGAAGAATCGGACCTTCGACGGAGCGTTGTTCGGCCGAACGCAACGCTCGTTCGACGGCCTCGACGTCGTGTCCGTCGATCGGGCCGATGTAGCGCACACCGAGCGCCTCGAAAAAGCCCGGTGGCTGCAGAAACTCGCGCACCGCGGCCTTCACGGCCTCGACGCTGCGTTCGGCCTGACGACCAACGGCGGGAAGATCGCGCAGGAACTGTTCGATGCGTCGCTGACGGCGCACGTAGGTGGGATTCAAGCGAATGTTCGTGAGTGTGGACGCCAGCTTGTCGGCGATTTTGTCGGCGAAGTTTGTGTCGGTGTCGTCGAAGTCTTCGCCGACCGACGGTGCGGTCGACGACACGGTCAACTGAGAAATCGTGGGGGCGTAGCTGCGACCGTTGTCGTTCAGCACGATGATGACGCCGCGTCCCGAGTGGCCGAGGTTGTTCAACGCCTCGTAGGCAAGTCCACCGGTCATCGAGCCGTCGCCGATGACGGCGACGATGTGGCGGTGGTCGGGCGTTCCGCCGTGGTGCAGTGCGTAGTCGCGCGCAACCGCCATGCCGTAGGCGTACGACAGCACGGTCGATGCATGACTGTTTTCGATGAAATCGTGCGGGCTTTCCGTGCGGCTGGGGTAACCCGACAGGCCCTGTGCCTGACGCAAGCGTGTGAACTCGGCCGCGCGACCGGTGACCAGTTTGTGCACGTACGCCTGGTGTCCGGTGTCCCACAGAATTGCGTCGGTCGGACTGTCGAACACGCGGTGCAATGCGAGGGTGAGTTCGACCGCGCCGAGGTTCGACCCGAGGTGTCCACCGGTTTCGGACACTGCTTGGACGATGAAGTCACGGATCTCGCCGGCAAGGTCGTCGAGCTGTTCGTACGACAGACCTCGCAGGTCGCTCGGCGCTGTGAGATCCGCGAGTTTCATGACAACCAGACGCTACCGCCCCGTCATTTGACGGGGGATACTGTGAACCCATGCAAGTGCCAAGTTTCTCACTGGTCGGCAAGACCACCCTCGTGACGGGCGGCAACGGCGGTATCGGCCTCGGTTTTGCGCGGGGTCTCGTTGCCCATGGTGCGAACGTTGTGATCTGGGGCACCAATGCCGACAAGAACGCCGCCGCCGCGGCCGAACTCACGGCACTTTCGAAAGAGACCAACGGCGGTTCGGTCGCATCACGCGTGTGTGATGTCGGCGACCAGGAACAAGTGATCGCCGGTTTTGCCGACGCCGCCGCACAATTCGGGCGAATCGATGCGGTGTTCGTGAACGCCGGCATTGCCGGACGCGGCATTCCCTTCCATGAAATGTCCGCCGACGAATGGCATCGCGTCATGCGCGTGAACCTGGACGGTGCGTTCTTCACCGCGCAGGAAGCCTGTCGTCACATGATGGTCAAGGGCGGCGGTTCGATCGTGTTCACCACGTCGGGCTCGGCCCTCTACGGCGCGGCCCGCTCGCAGCACTACGGCGGTTCGAAGGCGGCGTTGTTGTCGATCTCGAAGGCGATTGCCGTCGAGTTCGCCCGTCACGGCATTCGCAGCAACTGCGTTCTGCCCGGATGGATCGAAAGCGACATGACGCACAGACAACTCGAGTCCGACGCCTTCAA
>JAGWWV010000080.1 GCA_018970175.1 Acidobacteriota bacterium | reverse complement strand
TACCAGTGGTGGTTCCTCGGCGCCGGCATCACACTGCAGCTGTTGCCGTTGCTCCCCGGCATTGGCTTTTCTTCGGGTGGTGCGCGCATCTGGGTCTCGGTCGGGCCGATCAATTTCCAGCCCGGTGAGTTTGCGAAGGTGTGCCTCGCCATCTTCTTCGCCGGTTACCTGTCAGAGCAGCGCGAGCTGATTCGCGCGGGGGCACACCGTGTGGGACGTTTTGCCTTGCCCGATGCGCGGGCCTTCCTTCCCGTGTTGTTGGCGTGGGCCGTCTCAGTAGTGGTGATGGTGGCCGAACGCGACCTGGGGTCGTCGCTTTTGTTCTTTGCGCTCTTTGCCCTGATGCTGTGGGTGGCCACCGAGCGAACGGGTTACGTGGTCTTCGGCGGAGCGTTGTTCGTCGTGGGGGCAACAGTGGCATACCAATTGTTCGATCACGTTCGTGACAGGTTCACGATTTGGATCGATCCGTGGAGTCACTACAACGGCAAGGGCTATCAAATCGTGCAGTCGATGTTCGCCTTTGCCGAGGGTGGCCTGTCGGGCACGGGGCTCGGCTTGGGCGATCCGGGACGCATTCCCGCGGTGCGCACCGACTTCATCTACGCGGCGATCGGCGAAGAGCTGGGCTTGTTCGGAGCAACGGCAGTGTTGGTGGCCTTTGTTCTGCTGGTGGGCAGTGGTCTTCGTACCGCGGTGCGCACCGACAACGCATTCGAGAAGTTGTTGGCCGTGGGCCTCACGGTGATCGTCGGCGTGCAGGCCTTCATCATCTTGGCGGGTGTGTTGAGGGTGCTTCCCTTGACAGGAGTCACCCTTCCGTTCATGAGTTACGGCGGAAGTTCGCTTGTGTCGAACTACATCCTGTTGGCACTGTTGATTTCCATCTCTCATTCCTCGGCACGTCGACTGCACGAGGTCGAGCAATGAGCTCGCCAATGAACAGGGTCGAGAAATGAATCGGGTGATTCGGCGTCTGGCGATTGGTTTGCTGCTGTGTTACGTGGTCTTGTTCGTGCAGTTGAACATCGTGCAGGTGGGCAAACGCGACGCGCTGCGTGCCGATGTTCGCAACAATCGCGAGAGTGTGCGTACCTTCGATGCACCGCGCGGGCCAATCGTCACGGCAGATGGAGTGGTGATCGCCCAAACCGTTGAGCTGCCCGTGGAGTCCCAGGATGACTACCGCTACCAGCGCGAGTATCCGACCAAGGAACTCTTTGCGAATGTCTCGGGCTACTACACGTACGCGTACGGCTCGACACAGGTGGAACACCTCTACAGCGACGTGTTGCGCGGTGACACCCCCAAGCAACAGGTGTTGGCCGTCGGTGAAACGTTCTCCGGCGAAGATCAAACGGGTTCGGTGGTGCTGACCCTGCGCAGCGATCTCCAGGATCTCGCCAAGCGGGCTCTCGAAGGACGCGAGGGCTCGGTGGTGGTGCTCGACGTGCGCACGGGTGCGGTGTTGGCGATGTATTCGAATCCGACGTTCGACCCGAATGCCGTGGCGGTGCACGACGTCGAGGCTGCGGGTGCCGCACTGACGGCCCTCGACGAAACGCCGGGAAAGCCGTTGTTGGCAAATGCGTACCAAGAGCGTTACATGCCCGGGTCGACGTTCAAGGTGTTGACGACGGCCACGGCGTTGACCGATGGTGTGGTGTCACGGGCGTCGGTATGGCCCGATGAATCGGCGTGGGTACCACCGAACACGAACAATCCGATTCAGAACTACGGCAAGAAGGTGTGCGGCGGGGATCTGGCGGAGGTGTTCCGTCGCAGCTGCAACATTCCCTTTGCGCGCATGTCGGTTGATGTCGGCCCCGAACGACTGGTGGAAGGTGTGCGGTCGTGGGGCTTGGAGTCGAAGGTTCCCATCGACCTGCCGGGTGCTGCGACATCCACATTCGATGGCGATGCGAAATCGTTCGAAGACTCTCTGGCGCTGCTGGCGATTCACGGGTTCGGCCAGGGCGGGGTGCAGATGGTGCCACTGCACATGGCAATGGTGGCGGCCACGGTTGCAAACGACGGCAAGATGATGAAGCCCTACGTGGTCGACAAAACGGTCGCGCACAACGGCACGGTGTTGACACAAACCACACCCGAGGTGTGGCGCACGCCGATCTCGAAGCCCGTCGCCGATGTGCTGACCCAGTTGATGGTGGGTGTGGTGAATGAGGGCACCGCGCGTTGCTGCATGAAGTTGGCCCGTGGCGTGCAGGCAGCGGCAAAAACGGGAACCGCGCAGTTGAACTCCGACGGCGAAGAACAGCGATCGCACGCATGGATCACCGCGTTTGCACCCGCAAAGGCACCCCGTGTGGCGGTTGCCGTGATGCTGAAGGGCGTGAATGCGACAATCAGCGCCGGAACGGGTGGCACATTGGCCGGTCCGGTGGCGAAAACACTTCTCGACAAGGCTCTGCTCGTTGTTCCGAGGTAGCGAATTCGCACGAAACCCTGCGGGGTCGGCCCACCCCGTTAGCCTTTCGTAACACTTATGGCAAATGACGGGAAAGCGGTCATCAACGACCGCTACGAGATAGTCCAGCGCGTGGGGCGCGGCGGCATGGCCGACGTGTTCCTTGCCCGCGACGTGCTTCTCGACCGTCCGGTGGCGGTGAAGGTGCTGTTCCCCGAATACGCCACCGACCCGGCCTTCGTCGAACGGTTCCGCCGCGAGGCCCAGGCAGCCGCCAACCTGAACCATCCGAACATCGTCTCGGTCTACGACTGGGGCCGGGTGGGCAACACCTATTTCATGGCGATGGAATACGTCGAGGGTCGCACCCTGGCCGACATTCTGCGCTCCGACCAGGCGCTGACCAGCGCCCAGGCCGCCGACATCGCCAGCGAAGTGGCCGCCGCGTTGGCCTTCGCCCACCGCAACGGCGTGGTGCACCGCGACGTGAAACCGGCCAACATCCTCATCGGCTCAACCGGTGTGGTGAAGGTCGCCGACTTCGGTATTGCACGCGCCGTCGACACCGCACAAGAGGCGAACCTCACCCAAACCGGAGCGGTGATGGGAACGGCCACCTACTTCTCTCCCGAACAGGCCCAGGGTGGCCAGCCCGACCCGCGCAGCGACGTGTATTCGTTGGGCATCGTGTTGTACGAAATGGTCGCGGGTGCACCGCCGTTCCTTGGCGAAAACGCGGTGTCGGTGGCCTACAAACAGGTGCACGACCAGCCACGCCCGCTGAACCAAATCATTCTCGACATCCCGCGTGCGTTCGAGGCGATCGTCGCCAAGTGTCTGGCCAAGGACCCGACCATTCGCTACCAGTCGGCCGACGCGCTGCGCGACGACCTGCGCCGCTTCCGTGAAGGCGCCGATGTCGGTGCGTTGATCGAAGCGTTGGGTGGTTCGATGGGTGCCGTCACGACGGTCATGGCATCCACCCCGATGTCGCCGTCGGCGCCGCGTGGTGACGCGATGACGACGCAGGCCCTCCCCGTGGTGGGTGCCAACGATGCGTTGAGCAACGTCGCCACCCCGGCGGTGGGTGTGCCCGTCACCGGGCCCGGCGGCACGCAGGTGATGCCGCAGGTCGCCGTTCCCCAGGGTGCGGTGCTTCCGCCCTACGAAGATGACCGCCCGCGCAGGGGTGGTGGCTACGTCATCGCCGCAATCATCGCCGTGCTTGCGCTCTTGGGCGGAGGCTTTGCGTTGTTCACGGTGCTCACCGGTGACGAGGCCTCGACCGACTTCACGGTGCCGAACGTGGTGAATCTTTCGTTGTCCGACGCCAGCAAGGTGTTGCTCGACCGTGGTCTCACCCCGGTGCCGTTGCCCGTCGCGAAAGACGGCGTTGGCGACGACATCGTGTATTCACAAGACCCTCTGCCCGACGTGGTGTCACGCAAGGGCGACGAAGTGAAGCTCACCTACAACCCGAAGAAGGCGCCCGTTGCGGTGCCCGCCATTCAGGGACTCACGGTGAAGGATGCAACTGCTCTGTTGTTGACCAAGGGTCTCACGTTGACGATTTCCGAGGTGCGAACCGATGCGGCCATCCCGCTGAACCAAATCATCAGCCAAGACCCGGGTGGTGGTGCGGAAGTTCCCGCAGGTTCGGCCATCAAGGTTGTCGTCTCGGGTGGCGCGGGTCAGGTCACGGTGCCGAGCATCGACGGCCAGTTGCAAGAGGCGGCCGAGAAACTGTTGAAGTCGGCGCCGTACAACTTCATTGTGACGGTACAAACAGAGGTCAGCGACACGGTGGAAAAGGGTCGCGTGGTGCGCACCGACCCCGCGATCGGTGCGCCGATCGATTCGGGCAACACCATCGTCATCTACATCTCGTCGGGTCCCCAGCAAGTCGAGGTGCCCGACGTCGAAGGTCGCACCGAGGGAGAAGCACGAGTCACCCTGAACACGCGTGGCCTTGTGGTCGAAGTGATTTACGTCGATGTTCCCGCAGGCTCGCTGAACGACGGCAAGGTCATTTCGCAGGGCGTGCCGTTCAAGACGATGGTCGACCCGAACACGTCGATCAAGTTGACGGTGGGCAAGGCGGTGGCAGCAACGACGGTTGCTCCCGCACCATCCCCCACACCAACCGTTGCGCCGACACCAACACCTGCTCCAGCTCCGACGCCAACCGTCGCTCCCACCACGTCGGGGGCGTAGATCGTTGCGCGCTAGATGCGCGCGAAGAAGTTGGCCAACATCGCGTGGCCGTGGTTGGTGAGAATGCTCTCGGGGTGGAACTGCACGCCTTCCACGTCGACGTCGCGATGGCGCATTCCCATCACCATTCCGTCGGCGGTTGTGGCCGTGACTTCCAGGCAGTCGGGCAGCGTGTGCGCTTCGACAACGAGTGAGTGGTAGCGGGTGGCCTGCACGGGTGACTCGAGGCCCGCGAACACTCCGGTGTTGTGATGGTGCACGAGCGACGTCTTGCCGTGCAGCAGTTCGGGTGCGCGAATCACGTTGCCACCGAACACGTGACCGATGGCTTGGTGACCCAAGCAGACGCCGAACACGGGCGCCTTTCCGGCGAAGGCGGTGATGGCGTCGCAGAGAATGCCGGCGTCTTCGGGGCGACCGGGGCCGGGCGACAACAGAACCGCATCGGGTTTCGTGGCAAGTGCGTCGTCGATCGTGACCTCGTTGTTGCGCACGACGACGGGTCGCGCGCCGAGTTCACCGAGGTACTGGACGAGGTTGTAGACGAAGGAGTCGACGTTGTCGATGACGAGAACCTTCGGGCCCATGCGCACAGCCTGCCAG
>JAGWWV010000079.1 GCA_018970175.1 Acidobacteriota bacterium | reverse complement strand
CCGTCCAACCGCGTCCTTCTCATCGAAGCCGGCGGCAAGGATTCCCACCCTCTCATCGCGATGCCGAAGGGCATCGCCGTCGTGTCCTCGTCGCCGCGATTCACGTGGCGATTCCCCGTGTCACGGCCCCGACTCGACCGCCTGGACATCGGTGAAACCTGGGTCAATGGTCGCGTACTTGGCGGCGGTAGTTCGGTGAACGGCATGATCTGGTCGCGCGGCCACCGCCACGACTACGACGACTGGGAACGAGCCGGCGGCAGTGCGTGGGGCTGGGAGTCCATGCTCGCGGCGTACCGCGCGATCGAAGACCACGAACTTGGCGCAAGCGAGACCCGCGGTTCAGGTGGACCGGTGCGTGTTTCAATCGGACCGTTTCGGTATCCCATCGCCGAGGCTTTCATTACGGCGGCCCGACAAGCAGGCCTACCCGACCGCGGCGACGATCTCAATCATCCCGACCTCGACGGCGTGGGCTGGTATGCGCACTCGGTGCGCAATGGCCGGCGGGAAAGCTCCGCGACGGCATTCCTCGACACGGTTCGCTCGCGCAAGAATCTCGATGTCATCACGGGCGCAACGGCAGAGCGCATTGAGTTCGACGGCAAACGTGCATGCGCGGTGCACGTGCGGCTGAAGGATCGTCGCGTTCGTATTGCCCTGCGCGGCGAGGTCATCGTGGCAAGTGGGTCGATGCTCTCTCCAAAGCTTCTCGAGTTGTCGGGCATCGGTGATGCCGAGCGCCTACGTCGTCTTGGTGTCGGGGTCATTCACCACAGCCCCAACGTGGGTGAGAACCTGCGCGACCATCTCAACTTTTCGATGCCACATCGTCTCGTCGGAGCTCGGGGCCTGAATCGCCGTTTCCGAGGAATCGGTCGCGTCCCTGACCTTCTGCGCTACGCATTTGCGCACACCGGACCGATGACACTCGGCCCCTACGAAGTCGGCGCCTTCACCCGCAGCGATCCGCAGCAAGATCGCCCCGACCTGCAGTTGTATTTCTCGGCCTATTCCAAAATGCCGGGGCGCTGGACGACCGAACGTGAGCCCGGCTTCACGGTGTCGATATTTCTCGTCCAAACATCCAGTGTCGGGTCGGTTCACATCACCTCCTCCGACCCCGAAGCACCGATCGAACTTCTGCCGAACCACCTTCGTGACGACGCCGATCAGCGCCGCGTTGTCGGGGCGGTTCGCACGGTCCGTTCGATTCTCCGCCAGCCTGCCTTCGCGCATCATGTCGGAACGGAGATCGCACCGGGTGACGACCTCCAAGACGACGCGGCGATCTTCGAGCGCGTCTTGCCACGAATTTCGGGCGGTACCCACGCGATGGGAACATGCGCCATGGGCCGCAGCGACGACGCGGTTCTCGACGATCAGCTTCGTGTGCGTGGCGTCGAAGGTGTGCGCGTCGTCAACTGCGCATCGATGCCGACGTTGGTCTCGGGCAACACAAGTGCGCCGGCGATGGCGATTGCCTGGCAGGCGGCGAACTTGATCGACGCCGAACGTCGGGCCTGATCAAGAATTCGTGATCAAGAGATAAGGCTGGCGAGCGACCAGATCGCGGCAACGAGACCGACGAGGGCCATCACAACGCTGCGCAGGACCGGTGCTTTGGCCAGGTCGGTCGATTCCTTGGGCCGCGGCGGCGGCTTCACGATCGCAAGTGCGTTACCCGCGAACAACGCGCCACCGAGTGCGAGAACGAGCCAAGCGAGGAGATCGTCGCCGAGGAACATGGTGTGACTATGGAGCCTTCGCGCTGAAGTTGTCGAACCGTGTGTAGTTGGCCGAGAAAACAAGTCGGATGTCGTCGAGCGCACCGGCGCGGTGCTTGGCCACCTGGAGGTACGCATCGGCCTTGCGCTGGGGGTCGTCTTCGTACACCGCGGGACGATAGAGGAACATGACCGTGTCGGCGTCTTGTTCGAGTGCGCCGGACTCGCGCAGGTCGGACAGCGTCGGGCGCTTGTCTTGGCGTTGTTCGATTCCGCGGCTCAACTGACTGAGCGCCACGACGGGAATCTTGAAGTCGCGGGCCAGGATCTTCAGGTTTCGGCTGATTTCGCTGACTTCGAGCTGTCGGTTTTCCGCGCTGGTGTTGCCACCCATGAGCTGCAGGTAGTCGATGACGATCATCGCGAGCTCGCCGTGTTTCGCCGCGATGCGTCGTGCCTTGGCACGAATCTCCATGACGGTGACGGCCGAGTTGTCGTCGATATACAGAGGAACGGACAAGCGCCCGATTGCCCGACCGATGCGACGCCAGTCTTCTTCGTTCAATCTGCCGTTGCGCAACTTCGCCGAGTCGACGCGCGCTTCGCTGGAGAGGATTCTCTGCGACAGTTCGGCGCGCCCCATTTCCAAGGAGAAAAAGAGGACGGGCTTGTTCGTTGCCGTCGCAACGTTGACCGCCATGCCCATGGCCAACGCCGACTTACCCATGGCGGGACGCGCACCGATGATGTTGAGCGTGCCGGGCTGGAGACCCGAGAGCAGTTCGTCGAGGTCGACGAACCCGGTCGGAATACCCGTGATGGGGTTTCCCTTCTCCATGATTTCGGAGAGCCGATCCATTGTTTCGGGCATCAGGTCGTTGAGGCGCACCATGGTGTCGGCGACCTGGTTCTGGGCGATGTCGAAGATGCGTGACTCGGCGCGGTCGAGCGCCTGTTCGATGTTGTCGGGCTGGCTGTAGCCGATTTCGGCGATCTCCGACGCCGCAAGGATGAGACCGCGCAACATCGAGGTTTCGCGCACGATGCGCGCGTAGCGGTCGGCGCTCGACACCGCGGGCGTGCGGTTCTGCAGTTCGACGAGATAGTCGATGCCACCCGTCGTTTCCAGGAGACCCGCGCGCTGCAGCTTGTCGGAAACGGTGACGACGTCGACGGGTTCACCCGCGACGTTCAGCGACTGGATTGCGTCGTGAATGTGTTGATGGCCGGACTTGTAGAAGTCGCTCGGCGTGACACCACGCTCGGCCGCCGAGCCAATGGCGTCTCTCGACAACAACATGGCACCGAGCAACGACGCCTCGGCATCGAGGTTGTGCGGAGGCACCCGCGATGCCACGCCACGGGGGGCGGGGGACGGAGTGCGCGTATCTGACACGGCTGCCACCCTGCCCTAGCGACCCTGTGGATCGCTAGGGGCAGGACGTGGGGACAAGCCTGTGGGAAGCCTGTGGACGGCTGTGGGTAACTCAGCCGGCTGCGACATCGACCGAGACGGTGCTCGTGACGTCGTGGAACAGGCGGACCGAGACCGAATGCCGTCCGACGGTGCGGATGGGGGTGTCGATTTCGATGTCGCGCTTGTCGACTTCGATGCCGGTTTGGGCCGCGATTGCCTTGGCAAGGTCGGTCGTGGTGACCGACCCGAAGAGACGACCCTCGTTGCCCGCCTTGGCGGTCACCGACACGGTGGCCGAGCCGAGGCGCGAGGCCACCGACTGGGCGGCTTCGCGGGAAGCGCGTTCCTTGTTGTCGCGTGCCTTGCGCATCGCGGCGGCCTGGGCGACCGCGCCGTCGCTTGCGCCGATCGCCAGACCACGGGGCAAGAGGAAGTTGCGGGCGTGACCATCGGACACCGACACCACGTCGCCGCGCTTGCCGAGGCCCTTCACATCGCTACGAAGAATGACGTTCATGATCAGGCCTCGACTTCCGCATCGTCACCGGCAGCAACGGGAGCTTCGGTTGCCGTTTCGTCGGCACCCTTGTCGTCGGCCACGCGGTCGGCGTACTTGTCGACATAACGATCGTCTTCCTCGCGGTCGGCACCCGGACGCGGGGCGCGTGCCGAAGCAACGCGCTTGGTGTACGGGAGAAGCGCCATTTCACGGGCGTTCTTCACGGCGGTGGCGATTTCGCGCTGCTGCTGCACCGAGGTGCCTGCGATGCGCTGACCGCGGATCTTCGAACGGTCCGACATGAAGCGCTGCAGCAGGTTGACGTCCTTGTAGTCGACGTAGGCGATGCGCTCGGTGTCGAGAACGTTCGGCTTCTTCTTGCCGGGCTTCTTCAGATCGGCCTTCGAAACGCGGGCCTTGTTCTTCTTGCTTGTCATTGGTCTCTCTCAGTTCCTGTGATGGTCTCGAAATTTCAGAAGGGCTCTTCGTCGCCCATGTAGGGATCGTCGCCGCGGTTGGCTGCACCGGCATTCGCATTGCGATTGCCTCCGCCGCCGCCCTGGCCGGACTGGCGCTCGACCTGCGCGATGGCCCAACGCAGGCTGGGTCCGAGCTCGTCGGCGACGACCTCGATGGCCGTGCGCTTGTCGCCATCGCGGGTGGTGTACTCACGCTGTTCCAAGCGGCCAGTGACGATGACGCGCGAACCCTTGGCAAGGGTGGCTGCCGCGTTCTCGCCGAGTTGGCCCCAGGCGGTGATGTTGAAATACGACGTTTGTTCCTGCCACTCACCATTGACCTGGTAGCGGCGACCGACGGCAATGCCGAACGACGCCACACCACGTCCACCGGTGGTGAAGCGCAGTTCAGGGTCGCGGGTCAAGTTGCCAACGAGTGTGATCGTGTTGTCTGCCATGTTGTGCTCCGTTCGTGTGGAGATGAATCCGGTTTAGGCCTTGGCGAGCATTCCGCGACGCTGGCCCTCGTGTTCGGGCAGACGCAGAAGCTTGTGGCGAACCACGTTGTCGGCAATGCGGAGCGTGCGCTCGACCTCATCGAGTGCGCCGCCGGGCGCAACGATGTTGTAGACGACGTAGTAGCCGTCTTCTTTCTTGTTGATCGGGTACGCAAGACGACGCTTGCCCCACCAATCGGGGTTGCCGTGGACGGATCCTCCAACGGAGGCGATGGTGGCGGAGATCGACTTGACCTGCTGCTGTGCAGCGTTGTCGTCGATGCCTCCATCGATGATGACCATCAATTCATAGGCACGGGTCATTGACATGTTCTCCCTTCGGACACGGTGCGGACCGTGGCCCCTAACCGGAGCAGGGTGGATATGGAACCGCGAAGGGTATCGGTCTGGCTTCCCATCGCCTCCAGTGTGTGCCAAGCGTGTAGCAACTCGCCCGAAACCCGTTATTTTCGGGCCCATGGCGCACACCTGCGAAAGCTGTGGCAGTTCCGAGGCCACCCTCACCCCCGTTCGGCGCATGTACGTGACCCCGGAAACCTGGGAGTCCGAGCACAAGCAGGTCGTCCTGCCCGACGTCGAGCAGTGGTGTTTTTCCTGCTTGTCGCAGTACCCGCACGAACGCACCGA
>JAGWWV010000078.1 GCA_018970175.1 Acidobacteriota bacterium | reverse complement strand
GCCTCGGCAAGGTCTTCGACCAGGACGTCTACAACATGGAGCGCGTGCAGGTCGGTTGCGAAACGTCGGTGAAGCCCGGTGTCACGCTGGCCAACTACCAGGAATCGAAGATTCGTTGGTTCCACATGTTGCTGGACGAGTGGCTGGGAGTCTGACCATGTGGGGAATCGTTCATCCACTCGACGGCAAGCTCTACGAAAAAGACGGCAAGGGCAACCTGAAGGTCAGCAAAGACGGTGTCTGGGGCATCTTCGACATCGACGGTCGTCATCTCGACGGCGAGATGTACGAATGCGACCCGCAGATGTGCGGCTGGGTCGGCGGACCGAAGTACACCAACGCGCGTCTCGACAAGTCGGCCGACCGCAACGCCTGATCAGAACGAGTCGATCAGAGAGAGCAAATCGAGGTCGCGGATGGCTGCGTTTGCACGGCTCACCATCGCGCTCATGAACGCCTTGCCTCGTTCGTTCGACGGATCGAGGGTTCCGGAAATGACCGCCACGTACACCCACAGGTAGAGAACGGCGCGCTTGTAGTCGTCCCACGCCTGGTCGGCGGTGTAGCCCTTCACGCCGTTCGCCTCGAGCGTGCTGCGCCACAGCTCGACGAGTCGACGTTCGTTTGCCCGGCATTCGGTGACGTCCATGTTGTGGCTGAGGAGATACGCGACGTCCTGGATGCCCTTGCAACGAAGAGCGCCCTGGAAGTCGATCGCTGCGAGTGCCGAGTGTTCGGGCTTGGTTCCGAACATGAGGTTGTCCATGCGGAAGTCGCCGTGGATGAGCGTGTAGGGGTGTTGCACGAGCCATTGCTGCATCTTCGGAACCGTGTCGAGGAACTTGTCCTTGTTCGACTTGATGTCATCGGAGATGAGATCGCCGAAGATCGAGACCATGTTGTCCCAACCCGCCCTGGCCCCGCCGAGCATCGCCTCGGCATGCAACCCGGGGAAGTGGTAGGGAAGGAACTCGAGTTCGTCGGTGTCGACTTTTTCCCAGAACGATGCGTGCAGCTTGCCCAGTTCGCGCATCGCGACTTCGGCGCGCGCGATGCTGCAGCCTTCGACCTGGTCGCCCATCGTGTACTCCGACAGATCTTCCATCACGATGATGAACGATGTCTGTCCGTTGAAGGCCGAGAAGAAGACCTTGGGTACGCGCATGCCGGCCTTCGGCGCGACGCGTTGGCAGAAGAGGACCTCGCGTTGGTACACGTTGAACGTGGTGGCCACGACGAGGTTGGCTTCGACTTCGGTCGGGTACTTGACGACGACCGACTTGGGTGCTTCACCCGCGCTGCCCGAGTACGTCGGCGTGATGACCTCGATGAGGCCGAGCATGCCGACACCTTCGCCGACGGGACGGCGCGCCATTGCGGTCACGGAGGCACCCCGGGGCAGGTGACCGTTTGCCTGTAGTGCTGCGGTCAGCCACTCGTTCGTGATGTCGTTCGGGCGGAGCGGGTAGTTGTTCGGATCAACGGCCATCCCCGCAAACTAATCTGTCTGCGTGGGGGCAAATTCAGGTGTCAATGACTGGCTGCGCGGCGAGATGGCCGCCCTCGCCAAACGCCTTCTCGCCCACGTCGAGAACAAGACGACCGACCACGCCGCCGATGTTTTCCGCGAACCGGTGGCCAACTACACCTCGGCCGAGAAGTGGGAACGCGAGCGCCAGAAGCTGTTCCGCGAGTCGCCCCTGCTGCTCGGCCTCAGCGGTGATCTTCCGGCGAGGGGTTCGTACCGCACGATGACGGTGTGTGATGTGCCGGTGCTGATGGTGCGCGGCGACGACGGCGTCGCGCGGGCGTTCGTCAACGTTTGTCGCCACCGCGGTGCACCCGTCATTCAGGATGAGCGCGGAGAAGCGCGCCGCTACACCTGTACCTATCACGCGTGGTCGTACGACGGTGCGGGTGCACTGGTTGGTTTGCCCGCCGCCGATGCGTTCGAAGGTATCGACCGCTGCGAATACGGCTTGCGCCGGTTGGCTCTCGAAGAGCGCCATGGAATGTTGTGGGGCGTTCTCACCCCGGGTGCGACCATCAATGTCGCCGAATGGCTGGGGGAAGATCTCGACCGCGAGTTTGCCGCCTTCGACTTCGGCTCGTGCGAATGGTTCGTGTCGTATTCCATCGATGCCGCGAACTGGAAACTGGCGATGGACACCTATTTCGAGGCGTACCACTTCGCTTCGCTGCACCGGAACACGATCAATCTCATCACATACAACGACGTCATTGCGTTCGATGCCTTCCAGCAGCACCAGCGCAACGGATTCCCGCGACGCAACGTTCTCGAGTTGCGCGACATTCCCGAAACGGAATGGGAGCCGCTCAACCACATGTCGAGCATCTACAAGGTGTTTCCGAACGTGGCGGTGACGGTTGCACCCGAGGCCGTGCTGATTTCCCAGGTGTTGCCCGGACCGACGGTCGAAACCAGCATCACGATTCAATCAACCTATTCGCGTTCACCGATCGACTCCGATGAACGACGCGCAGAGCTCGACAAGCGGGCCCGTTTCATCCGCGACGTGATTCTGGAAGAGGATTACTTCCTCAACCACAAGATCGGCGCGGGACTGTCGAGCGGCGCGAACGACTTTCTCACCTTTGGTCGCAACGAGCCCGGGCTGCATCACTTCCACCGCATGGTGGAAGAGTTTGCTCACCGATAAGTGGCGAAGAACTCGGCCACGTCGTTGGCGACGAGGTCGGGTTGCTCGGCGGCGGCGAAGTGGCCGCCCGCGGGCATGCGCGTCCAGCGTTGGATGTTCGCCACCTTCTCCGCACCGCGTCGCGGAATGAAGATGAGGTCGCCCGGAAACACCGCCATCGCGGTCGGTGCCTCCATGATCGGTGTGCGGTCGTGTGCGGGTTTCCATGGCTCGTTCGTGCGTCCGTAGTACATGCGGCACGAACTCCAGAAAGAACCCGAGAACCAGTAGATGCTGACGAGGGTGGCGAGTTGTTCGAGTGTGTGGGTCTTTGCAACGTCGCGATGGCCCGACTCGGTGAGCGAGTCGCTCCACAGACGGCGTCGTTCGATCAACCATGCAGCCATGCCCGCGGGTGAGTCGTGCATCGCGTACGACAGCGTCTCGGGTTCGATTCCCTGCACCGTGTAGTGGCTGGTTGCGGTGGCCATGCGCTGCTTCATCAGCTGCGGATAGTGCTTCTCCTCGTCGTCGTAGTCGTCCGGACCGAGGGAGCCGCGGTCGAGACCGGGAAAGATTGGCAGCGTCATGTGCGCCCCGTGGATTGTCGAGGCGTGCGCGTGGGCAAGTTCGCTGGTGACGATGGCACCCCAGTCGCCGCCGTGGGCCGCGTACTTCGGATAGCCGAGAACCTCGGTCATCAACTTGTTCCACAGGTTCGCGACGTCACGTGTGGTGAGGTGGCCAACGGGTAATGGTGACGACCATCCGAAACCGGGAAGGGCGGGAACGACGACGTCGAAGTTGGCGGCGGCGAGGCGTTGTGCAACGGGGAGGTAGTCCCAGTAGGTCCACGGCCAACCGTGAGTGGTGATGATGGGCATCGGATTTCTTCCATTGCCGCGCAGATGGACGAAGTGAATGGGGATGCCGTCGATGACGACGCGGTGGTTGGGCACCGCATTCATCTCGGCGACCTTGGCCTGCCAGTCGAACTCGTGACGCCAATAGTGGAGGAAGTTCTCGAGCCAGCCGCGCTGCATGCCGTACTTCCAGTCGTCGTTGGCGACGCCGAGTGGATAGCGCGTGTTGTCGAGACGGTGGTGAAGGTCGGAGACCGCGACCGGATCGTAGGGGATCTCGAAATGCGTCGAGGAGGACATCATTCGCCCTGCTGCTTTCTACCGCCGTACTGGTAACTGCGTTCGGTGCGGCCACCGGCCACGAGGATGTTCTGGCCCGTGATCCACGATGCCGCGGGCGACGAAAGGAACATCACGGCGCCGCCGATGTCGTCGATCGTGCCGAGCCGGCCGAGCGGAATTGTCTGCCGGAGTTTTTCGAGTTGATCGCTGATTCCGAGTACGCCGAGATACGCCTCGGTGACGACGGGCCCGGGCGACACCGTGTTCACGCGAATGCCCCGTTCGGCAAGTTCGAGGGCGAGCGTTTGGGTGAGGTTGATCATGCCTGCTTTCGCCGCGGCGTAGGCGCCGGTCATCGGTGAGCCGCGCATGCCCGCACCCGACGCGATGTTGATGATGGCACCGCCGTTCGGCATGTTTCCCGCCGCTGCGCGCGCGCCCTGAAAGGCCGAGGTGAGGTTCAGTTCGAGCATGCCGCGGAAGAACTCGTCGCTCGTGTTGGCCAGTTCGTACGTGGTGGGTTCGACGGATCCACCGACGTTGTTGACCCACACGTCGAGGCGACCGAATTCGGCGATCGTGCGGCGGGCGATTTCGTCGGAGAAGTCGCGGATGTCGCCTTCGACGATGAGTGCCCGCCGACCCCGGTCGCGCACACCTTGCGCCGTTTCCTCGAGGTCGGAGAGCCGGCGCGCATTGACAATCACGTCGCAGCCCGCATCGGCGAGTGCCCAGGCGATACCGCGACCGATGCCCTGTCCCGAACCCGTGACGACGGCGACCTGGCCGTCCATTCGAACCAAATCAAAGACGCTCATTCGCATACCATACGCTTCGCCAGAAGCGACGTTTGCGTCGCACACACCGAGGGGGAAATCGATGGCGGGCATTCTTGGAAACTTGTCGGGCAAGACGGCGGTGATCACTGGCGGTGCATCGGGAATCGGTCTCGCAATGGCGGAACGCTTCGGTGCGGAGGGAATGAATGTCGTCATTGCCGACGTCGAGGACACGGCGTTGACGGCCGCCAACGATTCACTTTTGGCGAAAGGCATCGATTCGCGTGCCATGCGCTGCGATGTATCGGATCTCGGTTCGATCGAAGCTCTCGCCGACTTTGCCTACGAGGAATTCGGAAACGTACACGTGTTGTGCAACAACGCGGGCGTGGTGCATCGCGACCTCGTGTGGGAGGCGTCAATCGAAAGCTGGAACTGGGTCCTTGGTGTCGATCTGTGGGGACCCATCTACGGTGTCAAGACGTTCGTGCCGCGCATGATCGCATCGGGTGAACCCGGCCACGTCGTGAACACTGCATCGACGGCCGGCATTCTCACGTTCCCCGGCATCTGTTCGTACGACGTCGCCAAGCAGGGTGTCGTTGCGCTGTCGGAGGTCCTTCTTGCCGACGCACGCAACGCGGGGGTTCCGATCCTCGCGTCGGTGCTGTGTCCGGGCGTGGTGCGC
>JAGWWV010000077.1 GCA_018970175.1 Acidobacteriota bacterium | reverse complement strand
GGGCTTCGCGTCGCGCGACGTCGAGGTCGACCCGTCGGGCGGTCGAATGTCGAAATTCGATGCGTTGATCGTCGGCGCGGGACCGAGCGGAATCGCGATGTCGGTGCGGCTGCAGCGTCTCGGCATGCGCCACGTGATCGTCGAGAAGTCGACGTCGGTCGGCGGCGTGTGGCGCGAGAACGTCTATCCGGGTTGCGCAGTCGACACGCCGAACCATTCCTATTCGTTCTCCTTCGCCCCGCCGAACTGTTGGTCGCGGTTCTTCGCACCGCAGCCCGAGTTGCGCGAGTACATGCAACGCACGGCTGATGAATTCGGTGTCACACCTCACGTGCAATTCGAGACCGAGGTTGTCGGGGCACGTTGGCTGGAGAGTGAGTCGAAGTGGGAGGTCGAGCTCGACGGCCCGGGCGGTCGACGAACGCAGCGCTGCACCTTTCTCATCACCGCGATCGGTCAACTGCACGTTCCCAAACAACCGATGCTTCCGGGCCTCGACTCGTTCGACGGCACCGCATTCCACACGGCGCGTTGGCCGGAGGGCTTCGATGTGCGCGGAAAACGCATCGGCATCATCGGTACCGGTGCCACGTCGATGCAGATCGTGCCGGCGATCGTCGATGATGCGGCACAACTGACGGTCTTCCAGCGCAGTGCGCAGTGGGCACGCCCGATCGAGAGATACCACGATCCGATTCCCGACGGTGTGCAGTGGATGCTCGACAACTATCCCTACTACGCGCAGTGGTATCGCTTCACGATGACATGGCGCTTTGCCGACGGTCTCCACCCGTACATCCGGAAGGACCCGACGTGGGAGCACCCCGCGCGTTCGGTGAACAAGAAGAACGACCTGCACCGCGAAGAAATGGTGCGGCACATGCTGTCGGAGTTGGGTGACCGCGAGGATCTGATTGCCAAGTGTCTTCCCGACTATCCGCCCTACGGCAAACGGATTCTCCTCGACAATGGTTGGTTCGCCGCGCTGCGCCGACCGCACGTGGATCTTGTGACCGAGCGAATCGAACGCATCGTGCCGACCGGGGTGGTGACCGCCGACGGCACGACCCACGAACTCGACACGATCGTTCTTGCAACCGGTTTCGAGGTGACGCAGATGGCATCGCGCCTCAACGTCACCGGGATCGATGGTGTGAACCTTCGGGAGGTGTGGACCGACGAGAACCCGTGGGCGTACCTGGGTATTTCCGTCCCAGGGTTTCCGAACATGTTCTGTCTGCAGGGACCCAACACGGGGCTCGGCCATGGCGGAAGTGCGATCTTCCAGTCCGAGTGCCAGGCCCGGCACGTCACGGCCTGCATGGTGCAGATGGCCGAGCGTGGCGCGACGATCGTCGAGGTCGACGACGTCATGGCTCGGGAGAATGTCGCAGCCACTGACGCCGCCCACGAACGGATGATCTGGACACACCCGGGTATGTCGACCTACTACCGCAACGGCCGTGGTCGCGTCGTCACCGTGATGCCGTGGAGACTCGTCGACTACTGGCAGATGACGCACGACCCGGCGCCCGGGGCGTATCACTTCCGCTGACCACGAGTGGCACCTGCCAGTCGACGGTTGTGCCACCCGTTGCGTTCGATCCGAAAGCGCACCACCCTCCGTTTCGTTCGGCACGCAGGTCGAGGTTGTCGAGCCCGCTTCCGCGTCGCGCTCGTGGCGACAGGCCGACACCATCGTCGGCGACGGAGAGTCGAATTGCAGTCGATGTGACCGCGATGCGCAGTTCGACCGATGTCGCCTGCGCATGGCGTGCCACGTTCGAGAGCGCCTCGCGCACCGTGAGAACCACGTCGCCGACGAGAGCCGGGTCTTCGACGGCGTCGAATCTCGGGTCGACGATGCAATGCGGCGCAAAGCCGAGAGCGATCGATGAATCGCCGACGACCGCAGCGACGAGTTCGCACGGTGACCGGTCGACGTCGAGTCCGTCGCCACCCTTGCCCACCTCGCGCATGCGACGAATGATGCGTTGCTGCAAAAGAGACAGTTTCGCCAGCTCGTTAGCAACATCCGGAGGAACACGGTGTGTCAACGCATCGAGTCGCAGCATCGTTGCAAAAACATCCTGGAGGGGGCCGTCGTGCAGATTTCGCGCAACGTGCGCTGCGAACTCCCGAGTGTTCGCGTGGAGTTGAACGACGGTCACGTCGGGAAAAACTACGTACCGTTGTCGCTGCGTTCAATGGACAATTGTCGTGAAACGGATGTCCCGACCGTTGTCGGGACAAAACAGTCACGTTGCTACGTCAGCGGTTTTCGTTTTGGTACGCCCGTACCGATCACCACCAGGATCGCGGCCATCGCGATGAAGACGAAGAACCACGTCGCGAGCGGACGAATGGTTCCGTCGAAGTGGTCGCTTGCAAAACCTCCGAGAAGAGCACCACCCGCCGTCGTGACCGTCGCCATCACGCTCGACGCGGTACCCGCGATGTGTGCGACGGGCGACATTGCCGCCGTGTTGCACAGCGGGCCGAGACCCTGGGCAATCGGCACGACGATCATGATTGCCGCCATGTACAACCAGAACGCGGGTGATCCGTCGGAGAACCAAGCGATGGCGAGGAAAAAGAGCGCACTTGCGACTGCGCCGGCGAGAAGTCGCCGGATGAGGGGAATGTTGCCGTACGTTCGCACGAGCCGGGCGTTGTTCAGGGCGTTCATCGAAAAAACGAAAGCGACGCAGCCGAAGATGACGGGAAACCACGTTCCGTAGCCATAGACGTCTTCGACGATGACCTCGGATCCGGCCAGATACGCGGTGAGGACCGAGAAGAGGAACATGACGGCGAGTGTGAACGTGACCGTCTGGCGGTGGGTCACCACTTCGCGTGCGGCCAGACCAACGGAACGCCAGGTGAAGGGTCGCCGACGTTCGGGGCTGAGCGTTTCAGGAAGGCGCCGCGACCAAATGAGAAGGATGAGTCCAAAGACGGCGGGGAACACGAAGACGGACCGCCAGGGAAAGATGACGATGAGCACGGCGCCAAAGCCCGGGGCGAGAATCGGCACCAAAAGAAACACCGCCATGATGGTGGACATGAGCCGCGCCATCGCGTCGCCTTCGTAGCGGTCGCGGATCATCGCCGTCGCGATGGCGCGTGGAGCTCCGGCGGCGAGCCCCCAGACAAATCTCGACAGCTTGACCCACCCCCATGTCGGGGCGAGGCAGGCGAGCAGTGCACACGCGATGTACAGACATGTGCCGATGACCAGCGGCTTTTTTCGACCGAATCGGTCGGAGGCGGGTCCATAGAGCCAAGGACCGATGGCGACGCCAAGGAAGAACGCTGTGACGATCCAGCCGACGTCGGTCGAGTCGGGCGACATGCCGAACTCGCTGCGCATTTCCGGGAACGCCGGAATCATGATGTCGATGGCCATCGCACCCATGGCCATGAAACCGGTGACGATCGCGATGAATTCTTTGTTGCCCGCCGTTTTTCGAGGCGTCTTGCCTGAGGAGGCATCGCTTGTGCTGTCGATGCCCACTGTTGTCACGGAGACAAACTACGTGAGATGCACGACCGTCAACGAGGCAATCCGTCGATGTCGAGGAGTGCGCCGGTTGTGTACGAACCGGCATCGGATGCGAAGTAGAGCGCGGCGCCGATGATTTCGTGCGGTTCGCCGCCGCGGCCCAACGCATAGGCGGTCTTTGCGTGTTCGCTGAACGTGGCCATGTCCCACGCTTTCGAAATGTCGGTGAGGAACGGCCCGGGCACGATGCAGTTGACGCGAACCGTGGGACCAAAGGCGGCCGCAAGACTGCGCGTGAGGCTGTTGATACCGGCCTTTGCCGCGGCGTACGGCGCTTCGGTTGGGCTTGGGCGGTGGCTGGCCACCGACGACACGTTGATGATGGACCCGCCGCCCGCACCAACCATGCGCGTGCCGATGTTGGCTGACAGTCGGAACGGTCCCTTCAGATTGACACCGATGACCTTGTCGAAGAGTTCTTCGGTGACATCGGCGAGCGACGGATACAAAGGTGACATGCCAGCGTTGTTGACGAGCACGTCGACACGGCCGAACTCGCCATATGCGGCATCGGCCAGCGCGTCGGCGTCGGACCAATTGGCCGCGTGGTAGCCGACCGCGAGCGCACGACGACCGAGCGCACGCACCTCGTCGGCCACGGACTCGCAGTTGGCAACTTTGCGGCTGGCGATGACGACGTCGGCACCCTGGGCAGCGAATGCCAACACCATCTCGCGACCCAAACCGCGACTGCCGCCCGTCACGACGGCAACTTTCCCGGAGAGATTGAAGAGCTGTGATGCGACGCGTTCGGCCATGAGTCAAACCTAGTGACCGGGCACGGTGACCCTGACCCGGCGGGATCCGTCGACGAGGTGGAGTCGCCAACCGCCTTCGTGCACACACCTGTGGTGTTCGGCGCAGAGCGGCACAAGGTTGGCGAGATCTGTGGGCCCGCCATTGACCCAGTAGTCGATGTGATGCGGTTCGCAGCGCGAGACGGGCACCGAGCACTGCGGCACGGCGCAGGTGGGGTGCATTGCCTCGAGCGCCCGGCGCTGTTGCGCCGTGGCGATTCGTGTGGCGCGACCCATGTCGAGAACGACACCGGCCGACGACATGACGACGGGGATGATGCGCGCCGAGCACGCCAGACGGCGGATGGTGTCGACGGGAAGGTCGATGTCGGTTCCCGTGGAGGTGACGGTGTGCGGATGAACGCCGCGGCGCAGTGTTTCGAGGTCGACCACCACGCTGACATCGGCGCGTACGCCCCCGAGCGGTGTGATGTTCTGTGCGTCGGTGGAAGGTTGACCATCGCACACAAGGGCCACGAGCGCGAGTGCGCTCAGGTGGGCGGGCTTGTCGGAGGCTTCACCGCTGGATGGGCCCTGTTCGCCCGACGCAAACAACGACTGCACGGCGTGTTGGAGCCGGCCGACGAGGCGCAGCCCCGATTCGGGGTCGAACTCGCCGTGGAGGCGCACCATGCCCGAGTCGGTGTCGACCCAATGGCGCAACCACGTGCGTCGCCGTTGGCGTTCGGTGGTGTCGACACCCGATTCGTGTTCCGCGTGCAAGGCGGTCTGGGCAACGACGCGCGAGAAGTTGTCGGGCGACGTGCGTCGTGCGATGCCGACGAGACGTGTGACATCGGTGGCGAAGATTTCGCGCGAGTTGTTGTCGAGATGGCGGACCGCGCGCGTGACGACGTCGACATGGTGCGCGGAGATGTCTCCGGCGAGAACGGCATCACGAAGCTGTGGAAACGCATCGAGGGTGTCGACACGTTGCATGTCGCGTCGCGCATCGGGCCGGGAAACGGACGTGGCCTTGACGATGACCTGTTCG